>JAISQS010000173.1 GCA_031274045.1 Planctomycetaceae bacterium
GTGGGGAAATTTGTACCAGTTGCGAGTCGGTTGTGACTCAATATCCGTAGCTCAAATCGGTAACAAAATCATATTTGTTACGATTGCGAAAGGGAATTTTCAAGTGTAAAAAGTATAAACACATTTTTAAAAAACACTTTCGCGCATTTCGTTTTTTAGCGTGTTTCGCGTTAAAAAAATTATTTCGTGATGTTTTGTATATTTCGTTTATTTCGTATCTCAAAAAAACGCATCTTAAAACGCATTGAGATTACATGAGCCATGACAACTCAACATTTCTACTATATACTTGGTGTTGTTTGGTTGTTTTGTTGTTTGGTATTGTCGGTGCGGCTTGTGGTTTTATTTGGTTCGGTATAACATTTTGGCGGGTGCGGTATGTTTAATTTTTGGTTTAAGTTACCGTTGCGGGTGCGGTTGGGGGTTATGGCAACGGTGGTTCTTGTTGCGGCGATTGTTGTTGTGTTTTTTGTTTGGCGGGATCCTGTTCATCATCCGGTTCGCCAGTATGGTTTTTTGATTAAGATTGCGCCGATTTTATTTTTGCTCTGGTTGGCGTGGCAAGATTTGGCAAAGATACCCTTGTGGGTCTACTTAATCACGCCGCCAATACTCATAATTTGTTTTTTGAAACCGATATTATTTTTGATTGTTATTCCCGTAGCGTTTATTGCACAATTGGAAGTATCACGCAAAAGATAAATCGCGGGGAATAATTCACAAGAAGTTAATGGAAGGTTATGGGAAGAATATTGTCAACAGATTTTTACAGATTAGTTTTTTTTAGCACGCCGATAACGCAGATTGTCAGGATTTGCGCAGATTTTTTTATAAATGCCTGTTCTTCTTTATCTGCGAATATCTTTAAAATCTGCGCCATCTGTGTGCTAAAAAAGGTTAAGGTAGATATTTTTTTATTGTCAATTGCTACTAAGGTTGTTTTGTTAGAAAAAATAAGGTTATAAATAAAAGGTTGATTAGAGCGAATATTACGCTGATATATTACCTTAAACTTAAACTTAAAATTAAAATTAAACTTTATAAATTTTATTGTGGACAATTTAACGATTTGTTTTTTGGTTGGTGTTTTATTTATTTTGGTTGCGGTTACGGCGGTTGTTAGTTGGCTTCGTCGTTATGTGGACTATGGGGTTGATCCGGCGATATTGAGTTCGTTTCGGACTCGTATTCGTGCGTGGTGGATTCTTTTTGGTTCAATTGCGTGCGTTTTTATGCTTGGTTCGCTTGCAACTTTGCTGCTTTTTTTTGTCATGTCAATCAATGCTTTGCGTGAGTATATTACGCTTACGCCGAAGAGTCCGGTTGATCATCAGACTCTTTTTTGGATTTATGTTTTTTTTACGCCGCTCCAATTTGTATTGATTGGTGTGAATCCTGCGTGGCTTTTTTCTGTGATTGGGATTTATCCTTATCAATTGTTTTCGATACTGTTACCCGGTTATGTTTTTTTGATTTTGCCCGGTTTTATGGCGGTGTCGGGCGATCCGAAACGATTCCTCGAACGAACCGCAAAACTCCAACTCGGTCTAATGATTTGCGTATATTCTTTGAGCTACGCGCCCGCAATTTTGACAATGTACATACCCGCAGATGTCGTCAATACTGTCAACGAATCTGTTGTCGAAATACCATCCGAAACCGTGACAACATTGGTTTTGCACAATTATCTGCCTCCGGTCAACGGCATCAATTTTCGGCTGCTGTTTTTCTTTGTAGTTGTGGTTCAACTTGGCGATGTCTTTCAATATCTCTGGTCGCAAATTCCGTCTGGTCATATCGTAGCAGAACGAATCAATTCAACCCGAACATGGGAAGGAGTCTTCGGCGGTGTCATTTCAACAGGCTTGCTTGGCGTGGCTCTTTGGTATTTCACGCCGTTTCCGCAATGGTGGCACGCCGGTTTGATTGCAATGATTGTATCTTTTGTCGGATTCTGCGGCAGCATGACAATGTCCGCGATAAAACGGGATCGCGGTGTAAGCGGATACGGCACGCTAATTCAAGGTCACAACGGAACTCTTGACCGTATTGATTCGCTCTGTTTTGCGGCTCCAGTCTTTTATCACCTAACATGGATTTTTATAAGACTATGACCGATAATAAAAAAGTTAGTGTTTGGTTTTGTGTGCTGTGTGGATGGGTATTGCAAAAAATTCAGCCGCACTGATAATTTTGCAATCCCCATACAGCAACGGCATTATGTCGGCTCACGAATAAGGCAAAGTCCGCAAGAATGCCGGATTGGGTATAACTTTTTACAGGTTGTTTATTTTGGTCAATATGGAAGTTGTCAAATTTGATGTCAAATTGAGCGTACCGGTTTCTGATGAAAAGGAGAAGGCGGAACCGCCCGCGATCCCTATAAACATTGACGATAATCCAATCAAAAATAAAACACGTAAAAACAAAACAAAAACAAAACGAATCCCAAAAAATATCTTCTCCGATAAAACAGCTCTTTGGCTCATCAGTTTAATCAAGCGAAAAAAAAATCTGCCCGAAAATGTAGAACTCAAACTCATTCCAAACCAAACAAAAGATAACAAAAATCAAAAAGAATCAAATCAAAATCAAAACTCAAATCAAAATCAAAATCAAAATTTAAAACCTGCCGAATCGCAAAAACGAGATACGCAAGAGGAGCTTGCCGCTGCAATTCGAGAGCGGTTGTTGCCTTGTTTTTGGAGTATGTTGATACATATTTGTCTTTTGGTTATGCTTGCTGTTATTTTGATTCCTGCAAAAAAAGAGAGCGAGATTTTACAAATCACGGCGATTACGAAGATCATTACGGAAAATTTGGACAACGATATTGCCGGTGCAAACCAACAAATTGACGTAGCTACACCAAGTGCTGTTATCCAACAAGCTGATCCAAAGCTGCCGGTTGTTGCCGCGATAAATCCGCCGATATTAACGCA
>JAISQS010000646.1 GCA_031274045.1 Planctomycetaceae bacterium
TTGATGGGGAAGGGCTGTGACAGGTAACCGTTGTGCGGATTGCGGACGTATTCGATGTATTCCTTTGATTCCGCGTTATCGCAAACAATGATTGCACCTTCATTCAACGACGGTTCCAATAATTTCAGTACGGGAAGTGTAAGGTTGATGGCGGCATCAAGCAACACTAAATCCACTTTCTCGCCGACACCGCAACAAAATTTTGTAATATATCAGTGAAATATCCGTTTTTACCTCAACCTTATTACAATAAAATTCCCAACGCCCCAACGGGGCAATATAATCCAGCCCGCCGCGTTGCGGCGGGCTAGGATATGTTGCCCCTTGCGGGGCGATCAGGTAATTTTTAGATTTTAGATTGTTGATTGCAGATTTGAAAAAAAATCTGCAATCAACAATCTGCAATCAAAAAATTATGTTAGTTTTTCCAGAAAAAATATTTCGCTGATATATTACACTTTCTGTGAATTCTCTTTAACTTCCTTTGAGTTCTCTTTATTTATTTTTTGGGATGGGTCTTGAGACTGGCGGTGTGCCTCGAATGTATGGCGGGCGTTTTTTTAGCAAAACACAGAACATTACTCGCGATTGTCCCATCCATGAATCGACCGCGTCCCAGCCGACATGATAAGTCTGCGCGTCGAGTTTTGCCTGACGCGGTTCAACAGCGGGGACAACAACTACTTTGTAATCACCCGGTTTGGATTCGTTGCGCCGGACGTAGGTGTATTTGGTTGGGCGATTCGTTTCTTGGGCAAGAAGAATTTGACAATCCGATCCCAAAAAGCCGAACACACACACCAAAAAAACAACTACCGCCGCGCAGCGTCGCCAAAATAATCTCGCAACCGAAAACATATCTATACCCCAAAATTAAACAGATACCTAAAACAAAACAACCGCCTTTTTAACACGGAAATTGAAAAACCCATAGGAATGTAAGGAAATGTAATGGAAGAAGATTTGTTATATATCAACGAAATATCCGCCTCTTATCAACCTTTCACAATTCACAACTTTGATTACATTCCGTAGGAATGTATCGCTCGGTAGAAGATGAAGTCCCAGCCGAGTTTTCGCATTCCGTAGGAATGCAACCCTGTGACTTGCCCAACGGTGGCATTCCTACGGAATGCTCGTTTGTGTTGGAACATCATTTTCTACCGAGCGATGCAAGCCTACGGCTTGCAAAACGACATCTTGCAAAACTGCGGCTTGCAAACATAGCTAATGTTATTTTTGTAAAAATTAGGTTGTAAATAATGTTTATTTTACGACAGCGTTGAGGCATTGATATATTACGAAGATTTAAAACTTCCGTCTTTTCCGCGCATTCTGTGTTGGGGATATTTTAACTTAATGATCGGAAAATATATTTTTTTTGTTGTTGGTTTGATTGATTTTTTTTGTGTTGGTTTGTTTGGGAAACGTTAGAATCGTTGCGATTGGAATATTCTTTTTATTTGTCATCCAATAGATGATTTTCGTGGGAATCTATTCCGGCGTGATCTCTTCAAGGTCTCAATGTTGACGTATAATTCAGGGAACTTTGTCGTGGAGGATAATTTACAGGAAGGTAATGAAAGGTAAGGGGAGAATATTTAAAATTTCGTAATATATCAGTGAAAATTGGCAACGCGGTAATAAAATAAACTTTATTTACGACCTTATTTTCTTACAAACATAACACCAAACCTTTTTTGACACGCACAGATTATCAGGATTTGCGCAGATTTTTTTATAAATGCCTGTTCTCCTTTATCTGCGGATATCATTAAAATTTGCGTTATCTGTGTGCTAAAAAAAGTTAAGGTAGATATTTTTTTATTGTCAATGGCTACTAAGGTTGTTTTGTTAGGAAAAATAAGGTTATGAATAAGGTTGATTAGAGTGGATATTGTGCTTATATATTACAAAACTTATCTCATCTTCCTGTGAGTGATTCAAATTTTTTTGTTGACTGATTGGACATTTTATTTTGTTTTGAGTTGTGTATTTTAGTGGTGTTATGTTAAATCGTCGTGTGGTTGTGACTGGGATAGGCTTGATAAGTCCTTTGTCGATTACGGTTGACGGGTTTTGGGAGTCGTTGTTATCTGGTCGTAGTGGGGTGCGTCCGTTTTGTCCTAATTGGCTGACGGGTGCGCCTATATCTGTTGCTGCGCCTGCGCTTTTTTCCGGTGATATTGACGAATTTGGAGTGACGGACACCGCCCAGCGTAAAGCGATCAAGAAGGGTTTGAAGTTGATGTCGCGTGAGATTCAGATGGCTGTTGCGGCAAGTTCGCGAGCTTTATCTCATGCGAGAATTTTTATTGGGCAATTCCCTTCGGAGCGTGTTGGTATTTCTTTTGGGTCGGATTATATTTTGACTACGGTTGAGGATGTTATTGATGCGGTTCGTGCGTGTGCGTTTTTTGGCAACAAGACAACATCAGCTAATTTGGACAATCAATTCACCTCTCCGAATATTGCCCAAATCGAGCGTTCTGTTTTGCCGTTCCCTTCTTCTTCTGATTCGTGCGGTGATTCCGCTCCCGCCAAATTCGATTTTAGCAAGTGGGGCAATATTGGACTGTCTCAAATGCAACCTCTTTGGCAATTAAAATATCTTCCGAACATGCCTGCGAGTCATATTGCGATATTGAATAATTTTCATGGTCCGAGTAATTCTATTACGTTGCGTGAGGCATCTGTTGGTGCGGTGGTGGGTGAGTCGGCGGCGATAATTCGCGGGGGGCGTGCTGACATAATGCTTGTTGGAGTTACGGGCGGCTGGCTGCATCCGAGCAAGATGATAGCGGCGTTGCGGCAAGAGGAGTTGGCGGCGGAGCGGTGTATGCCGTTTGATGTTCGGCGGAGTGGTACGGTTCTTGGTGATGGTGCGGCGGCGATTGTGCTGGAGGAACGCGAACACGCGAAGCGGCGAGGGGCAACTATTTGGTGCGAAATAATTGCCGGATCGTGCAAAATAAAACGCGACAGACAAAATACAGATTACAGAAAAGAGACTATAAAAACAGTAATACGCGACGTTTTGAAATACGCCAAATACACAAATCAAAACAACAAATTCACAAGTCAATTTGACAAGCGCGCAAATCAAGAAAACAAGAACACGAGTCAATTTAACAAGCGCGCAAATCAAGAAAACGAGAGCGCGAGTCAAAACGGCGGAAGAGTGTGTGAGGTTGGTGGTGCAAATTGGCGGATTGGTCATATCAATGCTCATGGTCTTGGTGATCGTGTGTTGGACAAGTTGGAGGCGGAAGCGATCAACGAAATCTTTGGCGGCGGCAAAGAAACAATTCCGGTAGCGGCAGCCAAAGGATTTTGGGGGAATACGGGTGCGAGTGCGGGGATGTTTGAGTTGATAGCGAGTATTTTGGCGATCAAGAACCAAAAATTCTTTCCGACAATCAACAACGATGAAGTTGCTGCTGATTGTCCGATAAAGATAGCAGATTCTGATAGTGACTTGCCCGGTGATTCGTTTATAAAAATTGCCGTCAACCCGCAAGGTCACGCCTCCGCCATCCTAGTAAAAGCCGATTCATAATCCAAACAC
>JAISQS010000372.1 GCA_031274045.1 Planctomycetaceae bacterium
CATGCGTTGCTGTACAATTATCGGGATTGGTGCCCGCGAACAAGAAAACTCAATAATGGAATACGTTGCCCGGCAGAACGAATAAACAAAAAACGCTACGCCAAAAATTGGCTAGAAAACCTCCTAATCGCCACCTCAATCTGCAAGAAAAAAAAGCCCCCACAAAAAACGAAATAATCAGAAAATTTATATAACCAAAAAATAAGGACAAAATGATGGCAAGTTTAGCAAAAGAATATTCGCAAGAAAAACTTTTTGGTCAGGTTTATACGCCTAATTTCGTAGTGTGCAAAATTCTTGATGACATTGGATACAACACGCCGGAAATTTTAGGGAAAAAAATTATTGACCCTGCTTGCGGAGATGGGCGTTTTTTAGAAGAAGTTGTTAAGAGGATAGCCAGATTTTCCATTCGGGAGAATTTGGAACAAAACTTGCAGTGTGTCTATGGTTGGGATATTGACGCAGGTGCGATATGCCAATGTATTGCAAATCTAAATCAGATAATACACAAGTACGGTATTTGTATCAACTGGAATATATCAACTACGGATTCCATAAAAAAGTACGAAAAAAACGATCTATTTGCTTCATTAGATGAAGTACCTAAATTTGATTTTATTGTAGGTAATCCACCATATATCCGCATTCAGCATTTGGATATCGAACAGCGGCAATACATCCAAAAAAATTATTCTTTTTGTCAAAATGGTTCAACTGATATTTATATTGCTTTTTATGAACTGTGTCTAAATCTGTTGTCAAAAAACGGAGTTTGCGGATTGATTACCCCGAATACATTTTTATTTACAGAAACGGCGCGAGCATTAAGACAATATTTTGCAACACACAAAAACTTATTACAAATTACAAATTACAAGGAAATTCAGCTGTTCGACAACGCTACAACCTATTCGGCAATCACAATTTTCAACTCAAAGCAGAATCCCAACTTTATTTATCAAAAGACAATGGACAAACAACAATTTGATGAGATAACATTAGATTTTTCCGAATTAAAAGAACCGTTTTGGCAACTTTCAACCGAAGATTCTGAAAGAATTAACGGTAAAAAACTGAAGGACATTTGCAATATTCATGTTGGAATAACTACGTTGTGTGACAGTGCATATATTTTCTCCATCGAAGAAATTGACAAAAATTTTGTTTATGCCGAAACAAAATTGAAAGGTCGCGTAATGATCGAAAAAGCAATATTAAAACCAATTATAAAAGGTTCAAAACTAAAAAATTCAGAACAAGAAATAACGGAATTTATTATATTCCCTTACAGCAGAATAAACGGAAAACATACGATTATCCCCGAACTCGAATTAAAAGAAAAATATCCGCTTGCGTACAAATATTTACTTTCTGTTAAGCCTGAATTAGATAAACGTGACAACGGAAAACCAAATCCGGTTGCGTGGTATGCGTTCGGAAGAAGTCAAGGGCTGGATACAAGTTTTGGCAAAAAGATTATTTTTTCGCCGATAAACTCAAAACCTAACTTTGTATATTATAACAATACCGAATGTACTTTTTACTCAGGTTATTGCATAAAATTCAAAGGGGATGTTGATAAATTAATTGCTCAATTGAACTCTGACAGAATGGAAAATTTCGTATCTATGTCAAGTCGGGATTTTCGCGGCGGCTGGAAAGCATACAACAAAAAAATAATCGAAAATTTTGAAGTGCAAATGTAAAAAACACAATCGAATTCACCTGACCGTATCTACGTCTCTGATTAAAATTTAATCCGGCGCAACCATTTTTCGATTTCCGGTTTTGCGGTGTTGACGTTGTTGCCGGAGATTGCAATGCCTTCGGCGTGAGTTGATTTGGGAGTCAACTTGACAACATCTGTAAGGCAACGAGCTTGTCCGCCTCCGCCGTGAGTACAAAACGGAACAACCGTTTTGCCCGACAAATCATAACTTGCCAAAAACGTTACAACCGGCGGCGCAAGCGTACTCCACCAGTTCGGCGAACCAACAAAAATGACATCGTATTCCTCAATACCTTGAACGGTTCGGCTCAACTCCGGTTTGTAACCGGAATTGATTTCGCGTTTTGCTTGTTCGACGCATTGGTTGTAGCTGGCGGGATACGGGTTGACCGGCTGGATTTCAAACAGGTCGCCGCCGGTGACGGATTGGATTTGATTGGCAATCGACTTTGTGTTGCCGGAATGGGAATAGTACGCAATGAGAATTTTGTTACTCATAAAAATCTCCTTTCAATTTTGTTTTTTTCAATTTTTTCTGTGCAGGTACCAACAAATGATTATAGTTTTCAATTTTGACCGTTAAGCGATCCAATGTGGATTGCATTTCGGTGATTCGTTCTTGTATTTTTTGGCGTTGTACGATCAGGATTTGTTTTCGTGCGTTGTGAGTGGAGTCGCCTTTTTGAAAGAGCGCAACATACTCAACCAACGCCTCAACCTGAACTCCGGCATTCCGCATACATTTGATAAACCCAATCCAATCGCAATCACTTTCGGAATAATCCCGAATACCGCCTTCTGTGCGGTGAATTTTGGGAATCAACCCGATGCGTTCGTAATAACGAAGCGTATCAGCGGAAAGCCCATACTTTTT
>JAISQS010000383.1 GCA_031274045.1 Planctomycetaceae bacterium
GTATAGTTGAACCCCTACGGGGTTCGTGTGAGTTTGTACATTGTACCCCCGTGCTGCGCTCCGCTTGCACGGGGTTATCAATGTTCAACACCTCCGGTGTTGTTCCAATCCAAACCGAACCGCAAGTACAACGATACATGGTATCAACGTAAAAATAAATGATAGTCCAGAAAAGATGTGTGGTATAACAAGGCGGGACGCCCGCGTTCCAGTCCGATTGCCGCTTCGCGGCAAGTGTCGGCTACGCCGATCCGTGTTAGTCGTCTGTTACCGGCGCATGATACTTTGATGCGTGAAAATTACAACATTACTTTGTGATGGATTCTGTTTTTATACGGTAGAAGTAATTTGAGAAGATGTATTCGGCTGCAAATAGGATTGCAAGTAGTATGATTAGGCTTGTGTATAATTCGGTTCCGACTCTTCGTCTTGCGATTTTTTGTTCGATTTCTTCGGTTTTTTTAACTAGGTGGTAGTTATTTTTTCCGAGTAGTTTGTTGAGTTGTTCTTTTGAGATTTTTCGCAGTATGGTTTCGTTGTTTGAGTAATTTACGCTGAATCCTGTATCGAGTGAACCTTGTGAGCCGCCGGAGCGGATACGGAAATTTCCTGTTTCTAATTTTGCGGTGATACTTATTTGTTTGTTGATGGTGTCCGGTGTTAGTCGAATTGATTGACCGTCCGGCATTCCTAACAACGCCGTCTCCGGCATTTTTTCAACAGTTGGACGTATCACCACCGGCTCGTCAACTTGAAAAATATATTTTTGCTCAGATGTTCCTGTCAAATATTTTGCCACCCCCTCCATCAACAAAACAAACATCCACGAAGCATCGCTTCGCGGCAAGTTATTCCATTTTGGTTGAGTGTTGTTTAGTTCGGACATTGGTGTTGTGATGGTTGTTGTGCGTCCTCGTCCGATAGTTTGCGTGATTATTGCGGGGCGCCCGTCCGTGTAAGTCATCGCAATATCCGCACGCGGCGATAAGTCCGTTACCTCCCAATATCGAAACACCATCTGCGTGTCCCAATAAAATTGATCAAGCTCCCCGTACTGTTTGAACGAAGTCAATATCGGAGTCGATTGATTCGACGGCATAACCCAAAGCTCATCTTCCGAACTCCGCGCATGACGAACCAACTTTGCCCCAATCACCTCCGACGCAATAGGATCATTGAACGAACTCAACGGAGCCGCATTCGCACCAAGAAAAACTCCAACTCCGCCGCCCGTCGAAACATAGTCCGCTAACTTCTTCCAATTCGCAGCGTCAAGCGAAATCGGATCAAGTAACATCACCGCGTTGAATTGGTGTAACTCGCCCGCCGTCTTGCCCGACAACTCCTGAAACGGTATCGTCTCCACTTCAAACGGCACCGTCACAAGAGCTTGACGCACAAAAAGAGATGTATCACGAACCGGAACATCCGACACAAGCAAAATTTTTGACGGCGGTAAAACTTGCACAGTAAAAAACATTTTGTCATCAAACTCAAGCGAATCCGAAACAGTAAATTGAATCTTTCCTTGATAGATTCCTGAGTTGAAACCGGTCATCGCAAAAGATACCGTTCTTTGAGATTCGCCGTCAGGAAACAAAACCGTTTTCGTGTCGCGAATCGTTTCCCCCGAACCGCCCTCCCCAACCAAAATCAGATCAATCGTCCGACTACACTCCTGACCAATATTCGAAATCTGCGCCTCAATATCAATCGTACTCTGCGGCACCGCAACTTGCGGAGATACTTTCAAATTAACTATCGCCGTGTCCGTCGGCGAATTCACTCCAACATCAACAACAAATATTTCAAGCCACTTGTCATTATCAAAAAATGTCTTTTGTTGAGTCGGTGTTGAGTCGTCGGAATCATCGGAGTCGTCGGAGTTCGTGTTATCCGAATTAGTGTTATCCGAATTAGTATTTTTGGTCTTGTTGTTTTTTTGATCTGTTTGACTTGTGTTTTTCAAATTTGCAATAAGCCGCAACAACGTGTCATTCAACTTGTCCGACCAACCTGCTTCCGATAAGTCTGTCAAAATGTAAAGTTCACGTTGCTCAAATTTGCTACTCGCCAATAGATTCAAGGCATCGATTGTGACATCGGCAACAGCGCGGCTTGACGGTGCGGCTTGGATGCGTTCGATTTTGTTTTTTGCGGCGAGCATGTCGATTTGAAATACAGCCGCCTCACGATCCGTCGTCAACACCGCCACCTCACTACCAGACGGCGTACGACTCAAAATCCAATCAGCAAATTGTCTGGCAACTTCAAGACGCGAACGATTTGCCGTCACATACTCCATCCGCATAGATGTATCAACAACTATCACCGACGAAACAGGCGCATCTTGCGTACCAAGTCCAGACCAACCGCCAACCCCACGAAATTCAGGCGAATCAGACGTATCCGCAGATGACGAAAAAGTAAAATAATCAGGCAACCAACCCAACCAGTCAAAATACTTCAACGACGGACGAGATAACACTAAACCAAAAAGCAATATTGCAGCCACCCGAAGCAACAACAAAAAAATATGCTTCAACCGATAACTGCGGCGATTAACATCAAGCTTTTTCTTAAGAAATATAAGTGCCGGAAACTCCAACCGGCGCGGCTTGCCGCGAAACAAAAGATGCAACAAAACCGGAAAAACCGCAAGCACCACCCCGCCAAAAAAAATTGATAAAGTAACAAATGTCATAGATTCCGCCCCGATAAAAATTGTCCGGTTTACAATCAGTTACCGCGAATGTTAATTTCGTTTGCCTGATTATTTCGGATTTTGCGGGATTATAGGTTTTTTTAGCACGCAGATAACACAGATTTTAAAGATATTCGCAGATAAAGAGGAACAGGCATTTATAAAAAAATCTGCGCAAATCCTGACAATCTGCGTGACAAAAAAGGTGTTGGTGTTATGTAAATAAGGTTTGTTTTACTACCGCGTCGCAAATTTTCACTGAAATATTACAATCTTTTTATGTTGTGCTTGTCAGGCATTGGTTTAGTATTTCGTGTATTTTATTTTCTTCGTCTGGTGTCAATGGTGTCATTGGCAATCTTAGTTCGCCGCTATCTCTGCCGAGTATTTTCATTGCTGTTTTTATTGGTATTGGGTTTGTTGCGAGAGACAACATGCTTCGGCATAGTGGGTACATTTTGTAGTGTATTTCTTTTGCGAGTTTTAGGTTTCCTTTGTCGAATGCGTTGCAGAGGTTTATCATGTCTCGTGGTGCTATGTTACCTACTACGGAAATGACACCTCGTCCGCCTAGTGCTAGTATTGGCAATGTTAAACTATCATCTCCGCTTAGTACGGTCAAATCTGTTTTTGCGATTATTGATGAAGTTTGATCCATTGAGCCTGTTGCTTCTTTGATCATGGTGATATTTGGTATTTCTGCGAGTCTGTATATTGTTTCCGGTTCGATATTTTTTCCGCAACGTCCGGGTATGTTGTAGATGCAGATGGGTATATTTACTGATTCGGCGACGGCTTTGTAGTGTTGGTAAAAGCCTTCTTGGGTTGGTTTGTTGTAATATGGTGCGACGAGCAAGGCGGCATCTGCGCCTGCTTTTTCAGCGAATTTTGTCAAATAGACGGCTTCATCGGTTGCGTTTGATCCGGTGCCGGCGATGACTTTGATTTTACCTTGTGCGGTGTTGACGACGGCGCGTATTACGTCTTCGTGTTCATTGTAGGAGAGTGTTGGCGATTCGCCGGTTGTGCCGACGGGGACAACTGCGGTTGTACCTGCGTCAATTTGAAATTGGACTTGTTGAGCCAGACTATCGTAAGCAACTGCTCCGTCCTTAAACGGAGTTATCAATGCAACAGAAAGTCCGGCAAAAGAATCTCCTCGTGTTCTCATTTTTACCTCAAATTATTTACGTGAATGATTACTATAAAGTTGACTCCAAAGCCCGTACCACGACAGACTCCATCAACTCACAATAAGTATACAAAGAAACAAGTCAAAACATACCACCCCCCAACAACCAAACACAACAACACTGTCGCAAAACAAACCTTATTTACAACCTTATTTTTTACAAAAACAACCTCAGTAGCCGTGTAATATCATATCTTGGCAAGCCATATCATATCTTTGCAAGCCGTAGGCTTGTATCGCTCGATAGAAAATGGTGTTCCCACACAAACCAGCATTCCGTAGGAATGATACCATTGGGCAAGTCACAGGGTTGCATTCCTACGGAATGCGAAGACTCGGCGGAGGATTCATTTTCTGTTGAAAAAATGATAAAAGAGTCTCATTTTATTGTTTATAGTCATTATTTATTGTTTCTTTGTGAATTTTTACGCACTCGAAAGAGAACGCCAACAACCACAGAGGAATCATTATAGGGAGTGACCAAATGCCAACAACTAGCACTAATAGACCCGTTTGGGCATCGGGAGAATAGTATAAATACAAACTAACAAAAAATATAAAATAGAATATAGTAGAGATCATTACAATCAATAATGCAGCTTTACTATTCAGAGTTGGAGAAAAAAATAGAGCCGGAAACAACGGAAAAATTTCAAGGCAATAAAAAAACAATATAGATGGAATATCCACGACTACATTTTCTACCGCAATTAAGTTCATTAAGTTAAAAAACAAAAATAAGAGAGCGACGAAAAAAGTTAAATACCATACAAATTGCTTAAACGTTGTAAATAAAAAATACATAACACAAAAATTGCAGGTCACCAATTGGTGAATTGTGATTTTATACTCTAACAGATCAAGTGCAAACGAAAATTGCGCCGCTAAATACACGTTGAGTCTACCGAATTACCAACAGTCGGGCAATCCGATTTTTAATAAAAATATCTCGCAACATTTAATCTTATCGATCACCGTTTTACGTCCAATAAATATAGTCAACATACTTCATCGCGTGATGAATTTTAACGTACAAAAAGTATATGATTGTTGTCTACCAAATACAACGCCCTCGATAATTGATATTATTTAGAAAATTTTGTGCTACAATGTTGCTCGCTTTTTTGTTGCTGTTGTT
>JAISQS010000412.1 GCA_031274045.1 Planctomycetaceae bacterium
AAGCTATTGGACTGGAAAAAGGGCGAGTAAAAGCCTTGACTGAGATTGTGTTGACGGCTGTTCGGAACGGTATTTCAGAAAACCAAATTCACACGCTTACCGGTTTGACAAAAAAAGAAATTCGGGAGATACGTAATAAACACGAACAGCACTAGACTTGTTCCAAAACTTGGAAAAGAGTGTAATGACGTTTTAGTTTTGTCAACAGATTTTGCAGATTTTGATAAAAGCTAATCTGTATAATCTGTAAAATCTGTTTACAAATAATAGAGCGAACCTTGAGCTATATTTTAATTTCAATTTCGGAAAAATTTTTAACATTTAACGTTTAAAAAATAACATGTCAAAAGACCAAAAAACTTCATCACAAATTATCCCAAATCAAAACACCCAACAACAAGAACCACGACAAGCCGGAATGGATAGCACCGTTAGCAATGTCGTCTCGTTTCTGTCAAATGTACCAAAACAATCCATCGTGTATCGATTTCTTGTTATGGTTGCTTCGGTTGTTGTGGTGAGTTATGGTATCAGTGCGGCGAACAAAATTATCGCGCCTATTTGTCTTGCTTTGTTTTTGACTATTATTCTTCTTGTTCCTTTGCACTGGTTGCAAAAGAAGGGCTGTCCGAAGATTATTTCTTTGATTATTGTGATTGCTTTTACGATCATAGTTTTTGTCGGGATTAGTTACAATGTTGCGAAGTCGCTCAATTACTTGGTTGCGGCGAGTCCCGAATACAGGGCAAAATTAGAAGCCAAAATAAAATCAATCGATCAACGCCTCGAAAAAATCGGTATTGCTATCAGCGGATTAACAGCATGGAGACAATCAATCGAAAACGATAAAAACAACGAGAACGAAAATGAAGTCGAAAACGAGGACGAAAATATTGATAACCATAAAGAAAACGCCCCCAACACCCCCGCCCCACCCGACACCAATCCCCAAAACACAAAACCAATAACCGCTCCAACATCAAAATCTGAAAATCAACCAACAAGAATTGAACGCGCCGATACTACGGACAAAGTTGATAAATCTGCCGTCAACCAAACCGGCAACGGAATTGTTGACCCAAAGTTGAACAACACCAGTGCGGCTATCGCGGTTGATGTTTTGTCAAAAGAGACAAAATCGATTGTGCCAAGTAGCGGCAATTCGGAAACGCTCGCGGTTGATGGTGACACTAATGAGAATCATGGTAATACCGATGGCGACGGCGGCGGTGTTGTTGTTGCTGACAAGGCGGAGATTGAAGGCGATGAAGCTATCACGGATGCCAAAGGAGCCGTCGGTGAGGTGGGTAATATTGAGACGACTTCTTTGAGTGAGTTTTTGGGCAGTGGAAGACTTGGGCGTGATTTTTTGGGCGCGGACAATTCTAAAATTTTGCAAGACAATTTAAGACGGACTACGCGCAACGATAAATCCAAAGAGAAATCTCAATTGATTCTACTCAAATCGCAAGATGTTATGCTTTGGCTTGGTACGTCGCTTATAGCTATAAGGCAGATTGGCGAGAGTGCTTTTCTTGTTCTTATATTTACGATTTTTATGATTTTTGAGGCATCTCGTTTTCCGGCTAAGGTGGATCGTGCGTTTGGTTTTGACGGACCGATTAACAATCATCATCTCCAATGTATCGCGGGTGAGATACGGCGTTATCTTTTTTTGAAGGCGATTTCGAGTATGATGTCTGCTGTTGCGGCGACGGCGGTGTATTGGTTTTTTGGTGTTCCTGCAATGTTTTTTTGGGGGCTTGTGGCGTTCTTTTTGTATTTCATTCCAAATGTCGGCGGGATACTTGCGTCAATAATACCCGGTCTGTTGATTTTCATGACGCATGATTGGCAAGGACTTGTCGCGTATGCGGTATGCCTTGTTGCAATCGAATGCACAATCGGATACGGTATTGAGCCGAAAATGCTGGGACATGGACTAGGGATTTCGACTGTTGTAATTTTGATTTCGTTGTTCACGTGGGGTATGTTGTTGGGTCCGATTGGGCTGTTTTTAGCTGCTCCGCTGACAATTATGGTCAAAATTACATTGCAGGCTTTCAAAGAAACCGAATGGATTGCAACAATGATCGACAGAACGTAACGTTGCCGGAGACGGTTTAATTTTTCATTGTGCCGCGCGATTTGGCGGCGTGAAAATCAGACTGACTTTGGCATAACTTTAACTCGTTCACGGATTCGCCGTGAACGTTACAACCTTAACATTAACATTAACCTTAACTTTAACCAACACCAAATAACCCCCTAACAAATAATGAAAAACAAATTTACCAAGATAACGATGTTTTGTATGCTTACACTTTTTATGGCTACAGGGATACCTGTATTTGGGAGTGAGGCAGACCTTGCGATACCTGATTTGAGTATAGGTCAATTTGATTCGCTTTTCGGCGTCAACGGCTGGGTACTTCTTTTTTGCGGATTATCGGTGGTAATCGCAACGCTTGTGATTAGTCTTTATCTCTTTTTTGAGGTGAGCAAATTGCAGGTGCATAAATCAATGAGCGACGTTTCGGAGATAATATTCAAGACGTGCAGTACGTATCTTTTGCAGCAGGGCAAATTTTTGATATGTCTTTTTGCTTGTATTGCGGCAGTATATTTTGTGTTTGTTAATGTTCAGACGAGTGAGCATCATACGTGGTATTTTTTGCTTGTGTCAGTGTTATCGTTTGCGGTGGTTGGCATGGGTGGTTCTTATGCGGTGGCTTGGTATGGGATTCGTCTTAATACTTATGCGAACTCGCGGGCTGCGTTTGCGTCGCTTCGCGGTCGTCCTTGGGATGTCGTGAATATTCCGCTTAAAGCCGGAATGAGTGTCGGGCTTTTTCTTATTTCGTTGGAGTTGATCATCATGGCGGCAATTTTGCTTTTTGTGCCGCGAGATATTGTTGGGGTATGTTTTCTCGGATTTGCAATCGGCGAATCGCTCGGTGCGAGTGCGCTTCGTATTGCCGGCGGAATTTTCACAAAGATTGCGGATATTGGTTCGGACTTAATGAAGATCGTTTTCAAGGTAGACGAGGATGATCCGCGAAATCCGGGTGTGATTGCCGACTGTACCGGCGACAATGCCGGTGATAGTGTTGGACCGACGGCGGATGGGTTTGAGACTTATGGAGTGACGGGAGTTGCTTTGATAACGTTTATTGTGCTTGCTGTGTCGGCAGAAGATTTGCAAGCGAAACTTATTGTCTGGATTTTTATGATGCGATTCCTTATGGGTTGTTTTTCGGGAGTTGCGTATTTCATCAATCAATACATTTCGGAGAAGGCGTATGGCGACAAAAAGGAGTTTGATTTTGAGGCACCTTTGACATCGTTGATTTGGATATCGTCGGTGTTATGTATTGCGATT
Organism: Planctomycetaceae bacterium; assembly: GCA_031274045.1. Taxonomy (GTDB): domain Bacteria; phylum Planctomycetota; class Planctomycetia; order Pirellulales; family Thermoguttaceae; genus WRKP01. Next base: position 3,383 of record JAISQS010000412.1, read on the forward strand.
TCGCTTTTGACAAGTTTCCTTTTGCTCAAGAATTTGCCTGATTTGGCGTGGCTCAAGTTAGCCGGAATAATAACGTGCGGAACATTGGGGGCGGTGTTCATACCTGAATTTACCAAGATATTCACCAGCTCAAAATCAAAACATGTTCAGGAAATTGTTACAGCGTCTCGTGAAGGCGGCGCGTCGTTGAATATTTTATCCGGCATAACGGCGGGTAATTTCGGCGCGTTTTGGACGGGTGGTTTGATTGCGGTATTGATGGCGGTTGCGTATGGAATATCGTTGTCGGGGCTTGAGGCGATATTGGGAGTGCATGCGCCGATTTTTGCGTTTGGTCTTGTCGCGTTTGGATTCCTTTGTATGGGACCGGTGACGATTGCGGTTGATAGTTACGGACCGGTTACAGACAACGCTCAATCGATTTTTGAGTTATCGAGAATAGAGCAGATTCCAAATATTTCGGACGAGATTAAACGTGATTTTGGTTTCACGCCGGATTTTGAGATGGGCAAACATTATCTTGAAGCGAATGATTCGGCGGGGAACACGTTCAAAGCGACCGCGAAACCGGTGTTGATTGGTACGGCGGTGGCTGGTGCGACGACGATGATTTTTGCAATTTTCCTAATGTTGGAGCGGGCTGGCGGATTGTATCTTGAGTTGACGAATGCGCCGGTGATATTGGGGTTGATTTGCGGCGGTGCGGTTGTCTATTGGTTCAGCGGCGCGTCAATTCAAGCCGTAACAACAGGTGCTTATCGTGCTGTTGAATTTATAAAAGAAAACATGGATTTGAACAAAACAGAAGCCGACATCAACGATTCCAAAAACGTAGTAAAAATTTGTACGCAATATGCTCAAAAGGGGATGTGGAATATCTTCTTGGCGTTGATTTCGTTGACGTTGGCGTTTGCGTTTATTGACCCGAATTTCTTTATTGCGTATTTGATTTCGATAGCGATTTTTGGGTTATTCCAAGCGATTTACATGGCGAATGCCGGTGGCGCGTGGGACAATAGTAAGAAGGTTGTTGAGGTAGATTTGAAGGAGAAGGGGAGTGAGTTACACGCGGCGGCGGTGATAGGCGACACGGTAGGCGACCCGTTCAAAGATACAAGCTCCGTGTCACTCAATCCGATCATAAAATTCTCAACTTTATTTGGATTACTTGCAACGGAGATTGCGTTGATAGTGCGTGCTTCGGCGGGTTATGGTGTTTTGACCGGATTGGAGATTACGTGGTTGGCATCGTTGGGATTCCTTGCGGTGGGTTTGTTCTTCGTGTGGCGTTCGTTCTACGCGATGCGAATACCAATAAAAAACTAACCTGTTGAATCCGGATAAATTTGTAAAATCTGTAAGATCTGTTGACAAAAATATTCTCAATTTTTGTCAACAGATTAAGCAGATTTAACAGATTTTTTAAAAAACTAATCAGTTAAATCTGACTAATCTGTTGAATCTGTTGATAAGAATCTAATTGATAAAAATCTATTGACAAAAATATTCTCAAAATAAAACTTCCCATACCTTCCTTTGAATTATTCCCCTTTCGCGAATTTCGTTTTTTAGCGTGTTTCGCGTTAAAAATCCACTTACAACCGGAACCGGAAAAAATATCATAGAGAATAACTGTTATTATGCCGAAGATTGCGGGGTGCGGTAGTGTTTTTTACGCTTACTCAATGTGCTGCTAATATATCTAATATAATCAATAATAATATGAAAGAAACGGCATCATCAATTCAGTGGCATCCGGCATTTTATGAGGCGATTCAACTTGAGCTTGAAGCATATCGGGACGATTTGAT
>JAISQS010000435.1 GCA_031274045.1 Planctomycetaceae bacterium
TTATGAATAGCAATCACGGCTGGCGTATCACAATTGCGCGGCTCAAATTTTTTGCCGGAGCTGATTGCAAATTGGATTTGTTCTCCGTTGGGCGAGAAACGAATAAACTTTATACTGCCTACTGTTTCCACCCAACAAACATAGCAATTGACATTTTTATGCGAGTTTTTTATGTGCGTAATGATGTCCACATATTTACGCGTGAACTCCTTGAAAATCGCATCGACATCATAATTGCTCTTATCTTTTGTCCATGTTTCCGAACGTATCAATGTAAAAACGATTGTATGGTTTTCTTTGAGTGCAAATTTAGGACTGGTGTAAAGTTTTTCCAGTAAGTCCGGTTTGTTGAGTACATCATGGTATTGTCCGTTATTGTGTATTAAGGCAACCGTGTCGATACACCAAAACGAGACATCCGCTCCGCGTAGATGCTCTTCAACTTTCGAATAGTTACCATCATTGGGATCATACCAACCTCCCGGCACGTCGATGAAACGGCACGAAAGGTCAACGTATGTTTCCTTGCTATGACGCAGCGCAATTTCATAAACCGTTTCATTGGCACTCGGCAGTAATTGTGCATCCACCGGCGGTATAACCGAATCGCTGCTTGCAAGACTCTTCAACTCTTTCAATTTATCAGTGAGCGCGTCTGGCACTTCGCTGACATAGCCCAACTTATCGAGCGTATCTTTTAATTGAGAAGAAATTGATGCCAACATGCTACTTTTACCAACTCCGCGTGGACCAACCATGATGACATCGGCAATGGTTAGCGGTTTGGTTTTTTCGATCTTATCTGAGACATTGCTCATTGTTTTATCCTTTTTTTGTTAGTGGAATAATTAATTGTTAAATGGTTATTTAAAAGATTCTGCTCTACCCATCTCGTTATATTTATCCTCCGCAACGCTTTTCTTTGAAACCCAACCTTTAACAAAATTGTAAAAACCATTATATGCAGTAATGCACCGTTCTTTTTTATCTCGCTCTGTTTGGAGTTTATCATGCTCTGTTTGGAGTTCTTTTTTAAGTTTGGAATTTTCTGTTTTCAGGTCTTCGATATTTGCGATCCGTTTTTTATCCGTATCGGTGAGTTTTTTTCTTTCGGCTTCAACGTCGGCTAGGAGTTTTGCTTTATCATTCTCCAACGTGGAGTTGTCTGTAACGAGTTTTTTTTTCTCTCGTTCGAGTTTTGATTTCTCTTCTTTGATACTGGCGAGTTCGCCTTTGTTACTGGCGAGTTCTGCATTGACACGTTGTTGTTCTGCCCGCAGCTTTACGAATTGAGTACTACAGTACCAACCGGCAAGCGCAATGACGAGAAGTAGAAAAACGTTAATGATGAGCCAGTTGCGTGAAGCTGATGATATTTTTGACATTTGATGTTATTGGGTTAAAGGTTATTGGGTTGAAGGTTAATGGGCAATTTGTAAAAACTATTTTTTCAACGCTGAAATTGCAGAAGTTTTTGTTTCAGTATTTTTCCGCAACTGCTGCGTTTTCTACGTTGAAAAAACTGTGTTCATGAATTTTTAAAGTTACCCGATAGTTGATGGTTAATGACATGCTTCTTTCAAAGCGTTTACGGCGTTGTGCCATTCGATGGTTATTTTTCTGTCAAGCTCTGCTGATTTAAAATCCCAAATTTGATGTCGGTAATCGTAATATAACCGCAACCATTGTTGCTCTTTTCCTGATTCCCTGAACGCATAATCAATAAATTTTTCAATAGCTGCACACAAAGCTCTAGCAGGTTCCGGTTCTAATTTTGCGATTTCGTCACAAGCGGCTGAGTATGCTTTTTGTGCGGCTGTTGCCAATATATCCACTAACTTTTGAGTGTTCGTTACATCTTTCGGCGATGGCCAATAATCAGCTGCTTCCGGTTTACCCGGATCAATACAATTCAAACATGGACGGATTCTTGGTTCCAAAAATTCATCAAAAGAAAGAGTTGACCGATGAAAACGGTGAATAGCGCGTTCAATTACATCTTTATGGTTGGCTTGTTCACTTATTTCCGCCGTTGCATGTACTCCTGCAAGTAAACCATCCCACCAATCAAATTCTGTTTCATCAGAATCCGTTTCCCATTGAACAGATTTGAGACATCCGGCATCTAAAAATGCGTCTTGTGTTTTTTTTCGTAGCAAGTCAAACCGCGAACCAAAGTCGTTACTCATATTTTCGATTAACTCGGAAACACGTCGGCGAATATTGGACATTTGACTTTCGAACCACTTTAATCGATCTCCTTTTGGTATATCATTAAGTTTTTCGGCAGTTATTGTCCACTGTTCGCTTTCAAGTTTATCCCTCAATTCATTCAGAGATTTTTCAAATAGAACATCACGTTCTTGTGTTGCCTTATCATATTCTTCTCTTACAGAGTCCAAACTAGCACGAAGGTCATGCCATAATCCATAATCCGTATTACCGAATTTCCTTTGTACTTCAACAAGCTCTTTTTCGCTTGCGGCATTTTTTTCGGGTTGGATGAATTTTGTTAGAGTGCTGTCGTTAAAATCTTTGATTTTTGCCAATAGTTGTTTTGCTCGTTCGGCGCGGATAGTGTGAAGTTTATTGTCGCAGATGTTGATGACGGTGGTGATGTCATCAATAATTTCCTCAAAACATGCCGATACGTCTTCGCTTTTTTTGCAATCGACTTGTATAGTTTTTCGTGTACGAATTGAGCTTTTTTTGAGTTGATCTTCAAAAAACGACATACTTTTCTCGTTATCAGGAGTCTTATTTACAATGAAGTATGACCATTCAGCGGTTGACAATTCAGTGAAGGCTGTTGTGATCAAATCGTAGAGGTTGGTATCTTCGGGTTTGATGATTGCCCCGACAGCATCCGGTCTGCGCAAGAATAAAACAAAATCAAGATTATCACCAACGGTCTTGACCAATTGCTCTTCTGCTCCGCTGACAAAATCTCCGAGACCGGGAGTATCGCAGATTGTAATTTTGCCGATGTCTTGAGTGGTGTTTGGAAATCGGCAATATATGGTCGCTTTTTTCACGGCAAGCCAATTACATAATTTTTTGCCATCGATATCTTCTTGTGCGATGTAGCTGCGGATTTCTGATTTTGTAATATGTCTTTCGCCGCCTTTTAGGAGTTCGCGATATTGTGCAAGATTGTCTTGTCGAAATTTTAATCGTTTCAAAAACTCTTCGCCTGTTGCTTTATTTCCGCTGGAATCCGGCAATGATTCCGGCAGAGCGTCATCGGCGAAATCGTCTAGCGTAACGGGGATAGGATCGCCGATTTTCATTCGTTCATAATAGGGACGTATAACCCGATCCATAAAGTCACGTTCATCGAAGAGTTCCAGAACGGCGTAGGTTGTATCTTTGTCGTGATAAACGACCGCCGAAGGTGCGCCGGTACAATGTCCTTGTGAACCGGTAGGAATTTCGCTGTCTTCGAGACCTGTTAAGGATTGGATAAAGGTACTTTTTCCTTGACGTGCCTGACCGACTATACCAATATTCAGTGTTTTTCGTTCAAATCTGTTTTTGAGTTGTACGAGATCGTTTCGGCATGAGTCAATTTCACATAATCGGTCATCGACTGTTTTTGAGATGTTTTCGATTAGTTGTAATTTTTCAGAGTCGTTTTCGATTTTGGGACGTATTTTGGGGAGGATTTTTTGTATGCTTCGGAGTCCTGTTCGGACATTGTCGAGTTGTGTGATCGTCTGACCGTTTTTTTCGGTAACAGATAAACGAGAAGCAAGAATAGCGTCAATCTTTTCTGTTCGTGAAGTCATTCTTTTTTTAATGGTTAATGGTTAAGGGTGAAACTTGAAAGGGAAATTTAACGAGATACGATACGTCGGGATTCTCGTTTGTTGGGTTTGAAAATCGATTTCCAAAATTAGTTTCCGGCAGAATCAGAAACAGCAAGAAAGGCGTAACCTCTTTAAAAGAAAAGGGGCTGCCATGTTATCATCTGCAAAGTTCTTCCCCCATACCACTGAGGCATCATACGCTTAACGTACAACAATACGGCAAATCTCCCACAAATAATAATGGGAAAACCGCACGATAAACTCCGCAAGTACCAGCCATGACATCCCCCGTAAAGGGAAGCATGTCCGCCGGTACATTTTTGGTTTTGCCCTCAACCGAAATTCTTCGGGTGGTATTTGAAGGAAAACTTGATGATAAATACTTGCAATCTAATTGTCTGTTGCTCGGCATTGCCAAGCCGTAAATTTATAAAACCTCTTTTAACTTGTTTGCACTTTAATTTTCGTTTAACATTCGCGAGTTTATATACAGCGTTGCTCAATTGCATACGCCGCATCTACGCTTTGTAATCAACAAATTTTATAGTGCGTTGTGTGTGATAGTGATGTTCAAAAAAAACTTTTCTCATTCGTATTAACGTTACAAATAATAGACTTGTTCCAAAACTTGAAAAATACAACAGGCGTTAGGCAGGAAAAGCCGTTAGCGAGGGGGCTTGCTCCCTGCACAGTTTTAGTTCAACACACCGCTTGCGCAGTCAACAACAGTAATACTGTATCTCGTCGGCAGCAAGCTACCGCCGCTAACGGCAGTAATGTAACAAGTCTAATAAAATATACTTGTTACATTGAGTCTTCGTTTTAACTTTTTGTTTTAATTTTTTAAGTGCCGCCTGCATTTTTAAGCCGCTTGCATTGCACCTTCGTCAATTCGTCAATATTCACAGGTTCGCAATCATCGGCTTATTTGCAACGGCATTCAATTCATATCCGCAACTTTTATGCTTTGTGATCAACGAAATTTTATCACACGTTGCGCTGCACAATTATCACGGCATATAAATCAAAAAGTATCTCAATCGAATCTTCATTTGCGAAAGTATAACGAGAAAAATAAAAGACTGTAAGGGGGAGGATGTGAAGTGTTTGTTGGTGTACTTAGTAATCAAAATTTTTCCTGCATATATTACGAATATTTTTTGGAACATTTGAGAACGCGAATCCGCCGAAAAATTTTGCCGCGATTATAAGGCGATGCCGACAAGATCACTCCCGTCAACCTCCAGAATCTCACACGCAACAATTTCACCGCCGCTCAATTTTTTGCCGCTCGTCACAAAAACAACAGGATCAATATCAGGCGCATCCGCATAAGTTCGCCCAACAAAAAGATTCGACTCAATATGTCCATCTTCACTAATAAAATTGTTATCAATTTGGACGTTTATGATAGTCCCTTTTTGTTTTTTTTCGTATGCGGCGGTCTGTTTTGCACATGTATCTTTTAATCTGTTTAGGCGTTGATTTATGATTCTTCTTGGGATTTGTTTTTTTATGTTCGCAGCCGGAGTCCCTTTTTCCGGCGAGAACGCAAAAACACCCGCCCGCTCAAACCTCCACTTGTCCACAAACTTCACCAACTCATCAAACATCACATCCGTCTCACCCGGAAAACCCACAATAAACGACGTTCGCAATACCACATCTTTGATTTCGTTGCGCAAATTATCCAACAACAACTCCGTCTCTTTGCGTGTTACTTGTCTGTTCATTTGTTGTAATATTGTGTCGTTGATGTGTTGCAACGGAATATCGATGTACGGCAATAATTTTTCGCTTTGTGCAAAATGCGATATAAGTTCCGCATCAAAAAACGCCGGATACGCATACATCAACCTAATCCAACGTATACCATCAACCGTCTCCAACTCCCGCAACAAATCAACCAAACGTTGCCGTTCCGGTAAATCCATCCCCCAGAAGGTTGTCTCTTGAGCGATGACGATGAGTTCCTTCACGCCGCGCGCCGCCAACTCTTTCGCCTCAAAAAGCAGATCACCCAACGCCTCACTTCGATAACGCCCCCGAATAGACGGTATCGTACAAAACGAACAACCACGACTACACCCATCAGCTATCCGCAAATACGCAACATGATCATACGTCAATATCTCACGCCCAAATCCAGATGACCCCAAACCGAAAACCGCGACTTGAGCCGCTTGTTCCGAATCCGCAACCAGCACATCTTGAGATATGGGCAAATTGATCGCGTTGTTCAAATTCACTTTTTGTCCTCGAAAACTAGGGATTCCATGCCATTCGTCAACATCGGGAAATTCAGCGGCGAGTTTTGATTTACCTTCGTGTTGCGTCATGCAGCCGCGAACGATGATTCGTTTTATACGCCCGCTGTTCTTCATCTCAACCAAACCGCTAATATAATCACGAGCCTCATCACGGGCAGATTGCAAGAAACCACACGTGTTCAAAACAACAACATCACAACCATCAGGCTCAACCAAAAACTTATAACCTTGCTCGCACATCTCACGAACATAATACTCACTGTCAACAAGATTCTTCGGACAACCAAGCGAAACAATAGAAAAAGTTACAGACCTAGATTCGGATTTAGATTCAGATTCAGATTTGTAGGGCAAGGATAAATTTGATTGATGATTTGTCATTTTGGGATTAAGAATTGCGGAGTAGAAATTATCGTTTTGAGTTAGGGGATTTTTTCAAAGTTTTCAAAGGAAGGTAATGGGAAGTAATGGAAGAATATTTTTGCATATTAAAATTTCTGATTATTTCGGATTTTGTGGGGTAATGTTCTAACGATTTTTTTGATGACAACAGGTGATCGTTTTTTGACTTTCAACAATTGGTGACAATGAACGTAAAGGAAGTGAGCAA
>JAISQS010000505.1 GCA_031274045.1 Planctomycetaceae bacterium
GCCGTATACGCCTTAATATGAACACGCGGAAACGCCGAATGAATCGCCGAAATAATATCACAATACCAACCAAAAGATTTGTCAGGATGAATACTACTCACCAAATGCAATTGCATCACTCCCCTACTCACCGCTGACTCCGCCCGCCGTAAAATCTCTCCCACACTCAACTCAAACGCACGAGAATCAGACCCATCAACAGCATAAGCACAAAGTGGACAACGTACCTTGCAAATGTTCGTCGGATTGATATGCGCATTGACAACATAATACGCATTACGCCCATGCAACTCCCGACGAATCGAATCAGCTAACCCGCCAAGACGATGCAACTCAAACTCACGCAATAAACATACTCCATCCGAAAACGAAAGACGCAAACCCGATTTTATTTTAGACTCAATTTGATCCATCGCAGAAGAAAAAACCGATTGTTAGTTTTTTGAAATATTGCACATGAAGGTAAGGAATTTTACCGCAAAGAACACAAAGGATATCGCAAAGTTCACAATGAATTTCATTGCGTCCTTTGCGGTGGAGAAAGTTTGGAATATTCTTTTGTTATTTTGTTGCAGATTCGTTTATTGATGCGTGCAGTAACTCCGCACTCTCTATCAGACCCTCAAAATCCAAATGCCAAATCCGTATTCCGCCGTTATTTTTTTCGCGTTGATTTATGTAGTTGAAGATGAGGCATTTGTTATCCGGTGTTATTGAAATATTTGTTATCGGCAACGAGCGATTGCGGAGCAGCATCGTATTCGCCGGATCAAATTCATCACCTTCATTGCCCAACCCGCGCAACCTCAAACTAAAATCACTCCCAAGCGAAATCAACACTTTTCCATCACGCGTCAATATCAATTGCCGCACCGCACCCTGATCATTTTGAATCACAACCGGATCACGCTTCAGCACAAGCTCTCCCCTTTTTGCCGTGAACGCCGCCGGACGCACACGCATAACCGCACCAGCCGCCAACTCCGAATCGTCAGCTTGCGGCAAATTCATAGCAACAGATTCAAACTTTTTACCGGCAAAATCTTCCACTTTACCCGACTCCGTCTTATTTGAATCAAAGCTGCCCGTCTCGATTTTGCCCGTCTCGATTTTGTCCGTCACAATTTTGCTCAACTCAATTTCATTCGTTTCAAATTTAGGTGATTCGATTTTTTGTGTTCTTGAATTTTTTGTGTTGATGCTCCAGATTCTGATTGTGTTGTCATAGCTTCCTGATACGATTCGCTCGCCCGAATCGTCAACAGCTAACGAACTGATCCATCCGATATGTCCTTTTAACTCAATTGATTCCGGTGTGCTGTTTCCATTTGGCAAGAGCCACACGCGAATGATATTATCTTGTCCTCCGGTTGCGATCCAATTACCTTTTTCGGAAAATGCGACTGACATTATTGCGGCTTGGTGTCCTTTTAGTACGGCTTGTTCTGCGCCGGGATAATTGCTTTTTAATCTGTATAATCTCGCGGTCGCGTCATCGCTTCCGGTGACTAACCACCGCGAATCGCCGCTTATCCGCATAACTCGAATCGGTCTGGTATGTCCGCGCAAAATCACCGGCTCCGGCACATCATCCGGCACAACCGCCTCCCAATTGTTGATCGATCTCAAATCCCACAACCACGCCGCATTTGATAAATTTGAACTCTTGCCCGCCTCCTGCGCAGAATCGGCAAACGTATTCTGAATCGAACCCGCAACAGCTATTCGATTGTGATTTTGGTTATTATTTGATGTTGTATTTCTAGCGTTGCTGTTTACGTTTGTATTTGGATTATTGCCGTCTCCACACGCAACAAGCCAACGCCCGTCCGCTGATATTTGCAAATCGATCGGCGACAACACACGCCCGCGCAACACTATCGCCGATTGCTGCGAACTCGATAAATCCATGTTCCAAACCCGAACAAATCCATCACCGCCAAGCCCAATCGCAAAACGAAAATCAGGCGTAAATATCAACTTGACAAACTCCATTCCGCCCGCATCCAACTTGAATCCGCCGAGCGTTTTCTTTGACCGCAAAATATCCCAAATCCAAACCGAATTATCGCTACAATGACACCAGAGCCATTGCCCGTCAGCACTGACCGCCATGTTTTCAAGTTGCGGAATATTCTCAACCAGCGTCTCGCCCCAACGCTGCGTGACATACGCCCGCCCCAAAATCCAACGCGCCTCCGGCGGTATCGATTGACCGAGTTCTTTGTACTTTTTGATCGCGTCAATAGTCAACGCCAAACCTCGCTCCGGTGCCGCCGTCGCTAATTTGCCCGCCTCCGTCAACTGCTCGCGAGCGCGGCTAACACGCATTTCGTACGGCAAAATTTCCGCTTGCCCGCCAACTTCACCACCAACTTGCCCGCCAATTTCACCGCCATCAACACGCTCATTGATCACATGCAACTTACGCGGCAATTCACCACCATCACCATCTGTCTCAACATAAATTTCACGTCCTACATCAGACGCAACATTTGTTGATTCGGTATTGTGAGTTGTTGCGTTTTCGTCTGGAATTTTATCAGTTTTCGATTCTGCGGTTGTGTGTGCAAAAGCTGGTAAATCCAGTGCAATCTGCTCGGTTGGTTGTTGTTTTTGTTGTTCGTTGAGTCGGTCGTCGGGTCGGTTATCTTGTGACGCGGTGAGCGGAATTGGTTGGTGTATCGGTTGCAAATTTTGCGGTGTCTCTTCGTATGGCGTATTACTCACGACATAGTTTCTATAATCAATATATTGATCTGATCGATCCGCAACATACAACTGCATGTTCTGTTGTCCGTCAACCATTGCGGACGTACCACTGTTGTCGGGTTGGCGGAGTGCGTCATGGTTGTGGTTCGGGTTCGGGGCGTGATTCGGGGCGTGATTTTTGTCGTGCGTTTTGTTGTGCGTTTGATTATGTTGTGCGAGTTGTTTGTTGGTCAAATTTTCGGGCAAGTCCGGATTGGACTTTTGCGTTGATGCGATTTCAACTGCGTCATCATCGTTGTCGTTTATGTTGTCAGTCAAATCGGTGTTTTGCACTGAATAACACAGGACGAGCGGCAGAATCAATAATGCCGCAATCTGCACACAAACCGCCGCAAAACGTATTCCCCAACACTTCATCGGCGGAATTTTTGAAACGAACGAACGGAGTATTGACGTTGTTTTATTGTTTTGCGAATCGCTATTTTGCGAGTCAAAATCTTCATAATTTTCGCCGCAATATTGCGAGTTATATTTGTCATCCGCAAAACCGGAACCGATTAAATCGGCAGCTAAATCAGAATGATCAGACGGACAAATTAAGTTCGACGCAAAGTTGTCAACTATGTCCGAGTCAATTTGCGCAACGATATTGATGCTGTTATTGTCTGTGGTGGTAATGGTGTTGGTGCTTATGTTGGTGTTGGTGATTGCGGTGCTGATTCCGGTGTGAATTTGCGGGTTTGTCAATGGATTGACATCAACAGATGTGCAGGTAAACTCCACTCCGCATGAAGGACACCAAACAGACCGCGACCCCTCAAGCACAAGAATCCCAAACGGGAATCCGCACATCTGGCACTGGACTGAAATGTTACTACGCGGTGAAAACATCAGTTAAATACAATAAATTATGGTTAGTTTACCGAAGCCGGTATGAGCGCGAGGCTGCCGTATACATAACGAGCTAAAATAACAAGCCGAAATTTTACGCTGCTGATTTTGCTGACTTTTGCAACTTAAACGTTTTTGGAGACGGGAATTTTATTGTTGCGGGCAAATCTTCATCGATATTGATCTCCGATTTTACGCTATCACTTTGCAAATGAAACTTACTCAAAAAACGATCAATATCATTCTCAAGCACATTAAATAATTCGCTCCAATTTTGATCGATCCGCTTCCGATAAACTTTCATTGCCGGATGCCAAATTGAGTCGCTGATATTGTTATTCGTGTCGTTATCGGTCACGTTGTTGCTGTGAATGTTCCGGTTATTTTTGGACACGATTTCGTTTTTGCCGTTATCAATTTGCCAACGCCAATCAGCACCTGATGGCAACACCAACCACGTCTTTACACCAAGCGCACCCGCAAGATGCGCAACATAACCCGGCGGCGTTATCACCAAATCAAGTGCCGTCAACAACGCACTAAGCTCATCAAGATCATATTGAAATATCTCATTGAACAGATGCAATCTTATTGAAACATTGCGCCGATAATGCTCAAAATCTTTCTGCTTCGAGCCGTTTTGCAAACAGACCCATGCGGCATCTCCTTGATGTTTTAACATAACGTTGCGCAAACTTGCGAGCGGGATTGTGCATTGACGCGGCGTTTCGGCTGTCCAGCTCCCTTGCCACAACACGCCCACCTTCGGAACATCGCCTATCTCCGACAACCGGTCAAGCCAACAAGAAACCTTCTCCCGATCAGGCACAAGATACGCTTTGCGCAACGGAAAATCATCATAGCTACGCCGAAAATAACGCGGCAAACTACCAAACGCAACTTGTTCATCAATCGTTACTTGGCCAATCTGATTAACCTGATCAACTTGACCAACTTGATCAACTTGATCTGTTTGCAGAAATTGCCGATTCGCATAAATTGAGTCTTCTTGCGTATTTTCTTGATTCTGATTTTTGCAAAATTTGATTATATGATTTTGAGCGTCGTGATCTTGACTGTCGTGATCTTGATCGTTGTGATCTTGACTGTTGTGATTTTGATTGTCGTGATCTTGTTCTTTGCAAGAAGGCTCTTCTTGATTGTGGTTGAAGTTGATGTTTGGCAGTTGTGATTCAATTCCGATTTCTTCGTGTGTGTTTTGAATTATCGTTGCGTGTGGGAAGGAGCGTTGAAAAATTTTGTGCAATGAGGGTTCGCATTCGATAACGCAATGCCCGACATCGTTGATCAAGTCCGGTAAACACGAAGCGAACATGATGGTTGCGGAGACACTTTCTTCGGAATATGCAAGAATAGTTTTTTGTCTGTTTTGTGTATTTGAGCGATCCCATTCTTTGAGTTGGTGTGTTGACCATGTCCCGAAAGTTGCGATGCGTCGAAATTCCATTGCGTCCCATCCGTCTTCGAGTTGTCCGAGTGCGATTAGTGATTTTCCGTAATTGAGAACAGCGTGCGGCCATTCGTTTCCGATTGGCAAGAGTTGTTGATAAAACGCCAACGACTCCGCAAACCGCTCGGCATTCCGCAACGACTCGGCAAGAAAAAAACACGCGTCCGGCGACGATTTATCAAGCAAAAACGCCATCCGCAACGCCTCCGTCGCCTCGTCAAATTTGCTTCGGTCAAAATCATTTTGAATACAGTTATCGTGTGCGGTGTAGTTGTTGCAATTTTGCGCGTTTGTGAGTTGCGGAGTTGTTTGTGCGATATTCGCGGGCTTACTCGTTCGATTATTTTGGACAAGATTTTTTGGGATATTCGGCGTATTTATTTGCTCTCTGAAAAAACCGTTGAGCGACAAAATATAACCGAGCGTCAACCACGCCGACGGATTCGTCGGCTGTAGTTCCGTCAACAACCGAAAACAACCGATAGCCTCTTCGACCTGATCTTGCTCAAAATGAACTTGACCGAGATTCAAAACAATCTCCGGCGAATTCGGCACAATTGAATAAGCTCTGCGAAGTACATCAATCGCCTCGTTCCGTTTTCCCATTGCCCGCAATGCCATTCCGAGATGAAGCAAAATAGTCGCTTTATCATTGAGACTCAAGTTATCGTTACAAAGTTGAGAAGGATTCGCGGCGGTGTGGCTGGAGGATGTGTTGGTGTTATTTTGGTTTATGGTTGCTCTGTTTATGGCGTATGGGTCTATATTTGCGAATTGTTCGAGAGCTTCGAGGAAGAAGCTGATTGCTTTTTTTGAGTCGCCGAGTTGACAATAGAGCATACCCATTCCGTCAAGGGCGTGCAGGTTGTGTGGTTCGTTGTCCAACAATTCGCGAAAGCGATGTTCGGCTTGAATGACGTTACCTTGCCGCAATGCGTCCTGTGCCGCGTTCAAGGTCACCAGTGTTTCGTAATGCGTCATGATTTTTTTTGGATTCTAATTTGACAAGTTCAAAATTTTGATTAACCGCATCAGCGGCAACCTAACAATACTACTCCGTCATGCTTGATCAAATAGTGCAAATAATGCGAAAATTTCAAGGGCAAAACCAGTTTTAAAATAGCAAACGGCAAAAAATTTATGTTTACGTCTATCCCCGTTATCGTCAATACATTCGCGAAAATTGACACAATCCGCAAAAATTAACAGATGTTTTTACACAATACGCGAGATAGAAAACACGAAGCAGACGACACGAGATATACAACGCGGCAACGTGATAACGTGGCAACGTGATAACACGGTAACGTGATAACGCGATAACACGGCAACGTGATAACACGATAACGTGATATAAGCGATATAAGCGGCGTGAAATAAACGATGTGGGATAGACGACTGTATTGATAGGTGACCGCCCGCCGACCGCTCACGCCGGTTTCAGCCGACAACGGGAGCGGTGTACGTTCTGTTTGTAGAAAAATTTGTAAGGGCGATGGCAAGCCTTGCCCCACAACGATTGCGGAATAAAAACGTCAAGATTTCCGTTGCGCTAGTTGCAACCGCCAAAATTTACGCGTTTCGATCGGTTGTGTTTTTGTTTATTGTCTTCGGTACTTGTTTGTTTTATTGTCGGCGTTACAATGGGCTGGCGAAAGTTAATTTGTGATTTTGGAGGTCGGAGTGTGTATATTTTCGTGATGTTTTGCTCTGATTTTCTTTTACGATTTCTTTTGGTTAATGTTACTTTTGGCGGAGTATACTTGATGCAATTTGACGGCAAATTATCGCAGACGTTATTCAATTTACGTCTGTTATTTTTACGCTTCGTTGTCAATGAAATTCGTTGTGTGTTGCGTATGGTCAAGATTGGTTTTAGTATATTCTTGCTGTTTATGATTTTACGGGTTTTGAGCTGTATGTACTTTAGATTTCGTTTTCGTTTTATATTTGCCGATTTGGTATTTTTGCGAACAACGAAATTTGATGTATGTTGCGTGTGTTTGCAAAAAACACTAACAAACAACAACAAAATTTTTATTGAGAGGAATAAAAGATGAGATTAGTTACGCGTTCGGATTTTGACGGGTTGGCGTGTGGTATGCTTTTGAAGGAGGAGAAGTTGATAGACGATGTCAAGTTTGTCCATCCGAAAGATTTACAAGACGGTTTGTTTATTGCGACTGCCAATGATATTTTATGCAATGTCCCTTATATACATGGTTGCGGAATGTGGTTTGACCATCATTCTAGTGAGGAGGAGCGTGTTGGTTGGACGCATTCTGTTAGGGGTTTGAGCAAAAAAGCACCTTCTTGTGCGGGCATTGTTTACGAACATCTCGGCGGAGCAAAACGCTTCCCCCAATTCAAACAACTTATTGAAGCTGTTGATAAAGTAGATTCGGGACAGCTAACAATCGAAGATATACAAAATCCTAGTGGTTGGGTTTTGATTGGTTTTCTTTCCGATCCGCGAACGGGTCTCGGACGGTTCAGGCAATTCCGCATCTCAAATTATGACCTCATGCTTGAGTTCATCAATCATTTGAGAAATTCCAAGTTGGAGGACATTCTTGCACATCCTGATGTCAAAGAGCGTATTGATTTGTATTGGGAGCAGACGGAGTTATTTGTTGACATGGTTAAAAAACATTCTCGCACGGTTAAAAATGTGCTTGTTACTGATTTGCGTGATGTTGATCCGATTTACACGAGTAACCGTTTCACAGTCTATTCGCTTTTTCCCGAACAAAACGTATCGCTATGGATAACGGACGGACGAGCAAAACAGAATGTTGCAATCGCTTGCGGATACAGCGTTTTGAATAGGACATGTATTGCTGATGTTGGACACCTGATGTTGCAATACGGCGGCGGCGGACATCACCAAGTAGGAACTTGCCAAGTACCATACAACGACGCAAACCGAATCATAGACGAAATCGTAAACGCATTGCAACAATAAAATTTGCAACTGCCTTTAACTGAACCTGAAATTTTGACGGTGTAACAGATATGAGTAAAAAGATATTTTCGGAGGTTGTTGAACCGATAGGCAGAAAGCCGCTTCAGCATTCGATGTTTTTTGAATTGACGTTTGAGGTGCTGGTGTTTGCACAAGCTTTTTTGCGTAGTGTATTACCTCCAGAGCTTGTTTCTTATCTTGATGTTGACAATATGTCTATTGAGTCTAAGAATCTTTTTGACGTGATGTTCAAAGAGACGCGGGCGGATGTTGTTTATCGTGTTCCTATTCGTGATTCGCAAGCGTGTATTGATTTTTTTGTGGTTTTGGAGCATAAAAGTTTCGATGATTTTTGGACGATATTTCAATCGTTCTGTTATTCCGTTCGGATTTGCGAGCGTACGTTCAAGCAGGCGAAAGATGCTGGACTTGTCGACAAATCCTATCGGTTGCCTCCGGTGATTATAATTATTATTCATCATGGCGAAACGCCGTTTACGGCTAGTACGGAGTTGAGGAAGTTATTTTATGATTTGCCGATGATTGATGAATTTGTTCCTAACATGAAGGCAATTCTTTTTGATTTGAGCAAATTAGATGAATCAGCTATTCCAAGTGACCCGAATGTTCCCGAGTTGAAAGCCGTCCTAAAAATTATGAAAGAGATATTCAGTCGAGAGATTGGTATTAAAGCAGAGGAGGTTTTTGAAGCGTTGAGACCGTATTCGGA
>JAISQS010000518.1 GCA_031274045.1 Planctomycetaceae bacterium
ACACCGTCGGGGCGGAATATATTGCGTGATGCGCCGAAGGATCACGTACATCATCACGGGTTGATGTTTGCAATTTCGGTCAATGGTTGTAATTTTTGGGAAGAGTTCAACAAAAAATACGGCAAGCAAATTACCGTCACAATAAATCCCAAACAAGACAACAAAAATCCCAAACAAGATGACAAAAAGACTCCAGACGATACGGATTCTTTGGTATCTGAACTTGACTGGACGGACGGCGGTGGAAAAATTTTGCTCAAAGAAGAACGGAAAATTTCTGTGCAAAAAGAATCGGATGTTACGTTATTGGATTGGGTGACGACGTTGAAAACGCAAGATCAAAAGGCGATTCTTGACAAGAGTAATCATCATTATTTTGGTCTTGGGATGCGGTTTGTTGAGTCGATGGACAAGAGTGGGCAATTTTTCACGGATAATGAAAAGAATAAGTTTGATATTGTCAGGACGGATGATCGGCTGACGTTGTGTAGGTGGGTTGCGTATCGGGCGAAGTTGGGGGATGCGCCGGTTACTGTTGCTATTTTCGGACACAAGGAAAACCCAATTCCGACAATGGCATTCACGAAGGGTGAGTCGAGGAGTTATGCGTATCTTGGTATTACGTTGAATTTGCATCGGAAACCTGTGGAGATGAAGCCGAACAGTTCGTTGACGTTCCGTTATCGTGTGGCGGTTTGGGACGGTGAAGTTAAACCGGAAACAATCGAAAACGCATTTTTGAAATATGCGCAACGATAAACATAAACACGAAACATTCCGCTACCAAGTTCTCTAATTGTTCTTGCATGATTTAGAGGATTTTTCACAGAAAGATAAGGGAAGGAAAGAATATTTGTAATATACTTTTTACACTTCAAAATTCCCTTGCGCAATCACCACCGCCGTAATTTTGTTACCGATATTGATCCCCGACTAACTCGCGCTTTACCAATTCGCGATGTACGCCCAACTTTACTGACCTTAATAACTATGCGACAAACGGTGTTGTCTACCTTACGTTGCGGCGAATTTTTTTACGCCCCAACGGGGCAAAAAGCCCATAGCACAGGGCAACGCCCTGTGAAAAGTCGCCCCCAATAACTCTCGCCCTGAAAGGGCAAAAGCCAAAAGGTGGCGCAAAAACTTCGGTTCACCAACACGCCAAAACCTCATTTCCACCTAAATTTTCAAACAAGACAACCGTTAGCGAAAGGGGCTTGTCCCTACAACGCCAACGTTTTTTGGTTTTGGGCGATAGAAATTCTGGTGCGTGTTGGCGATCCAGTTGTCGGCTTGCGCCGACGTTATTCACCAAGAAAGCCCGGCGGTCGGTTGCCCACCTTACATTTGCCAATCCGTTTTGGCACTCCGTTCAAACTTCTTTGGTGCTATTACACACAGAGGCGGGCGGGACGCCCGCGTTCCAGTCCGTTTCCGCTACGCGGAAATTTTTTTCTTTGCCGCGAAGCGGCGAACTTTTGTGGTATAACGAGGCGGGATGCCCGCGTTCCAATCCGCGCCGCTTCGCGGTGATTTTGTTGATTGAATTAGCGCAACGAAAACCGTTTTGACGTTTTTTTGCGCGTTGTAATTACGGAACGTTTTGATCTGTTGTTCAGAATTCAAATTTGATTCCTGTTAATCTTTTTATTAGATTTTGCATGAGATTATCTTCGGCGTTTTCGTCTTGTGCTAAGTATGTTACAGAAAATCGCAGATATGCTCCGGCATTGTCCCAAGGTACTGTACAAATTGAATGTTCCCGAATCAGATATTGGCTTGCGTCTTCGGCAGTGGCGAAAGTTAGTTTTTTTGTGTCCGCTTGTCGGGTATCGATGATGCCTGTTGGCGATTTAACGTACAGAAAATAAGTTCCGCCCGGAACATCACAATCAAATCCCAACAACCTCAACGTCTCCACCAACTTTCGTAACCGTCGCAAATATTTCTCATTTGTTTTACTTGGAATATTTGGATTGTCTAACGCGGCGATAGCGGCTTTTTGTATTGCGAGAAATTGACCGCTGTCACTATTGTCTTTAATGTCCGCAAACGCACGTACAATCAATTCATTGCCGCAAACCCACGCAATCCGCCAGCCAATCATATTCCAACCCTTCGACAACGAATGAACCTCAACACCAACATCCTTCGCTCCGGCAACTTGCAAAAAACTCAACGGCTTACCACGATACGTAAACATTACATGCGCCGCATCCTGAACAACAACAAACTTGTACTTTTTGGCAAGTTGAATTACCTTCTCATAAAATTCAATTGTCGCAACTTGACCCGTCGGACTATTCGGATAATTCAACACAAGCAACTTCGCACGATTCAAAATATCTTCCGGCACAGAATCGAAATCAGGATAAAAACCATTCTCCGATTTGAGCGGCAAATTATAGACCACTCCGCCGCAATATTTTGTATGCGTACCGGCAACAGGATAACCAGGTACCGTCATAAGAGTTATATCGCCTTGATTTATAAACGCATAAGGCAACATTGCAA
This sequence comes from Planctomycetaceae bacterium, assembly GCA_031274045.1. GTDB lineage: Bacteria > Planctomycetota > Planctomycetia > Pirellulales > Thermoguttaceae > WRKP01. Next base: position 2,515 of record JAISQS010000518.1, read on the forward strand.
GTGCAGGTTTTGAACCGATTGCGTGATTGATCTCTGTTGCCGCGTCCAATTTGACACCAAATTGAGCCAACATAAAACGCGCAACCGCCTCCTTAAAATCAATACAACCATTGTCCGCATAACCGCGATTCTCCACCTTGTCAATCTCCGCCGACATCACCCGGCGCACCTCCAAATCCGCCACCGCATCATTCTCACCAATACCAAAATCCAACAACACACGATCAGGAAAATCAGCTATCGCCTGACGCTTCGCCCGCTTTATCTTTTCAAACTTGTAAATCTCGTTCGACTTACCATAAAGCACTCCACCAATCCGATCCGCAAATAAAGATTGAAAATAATTGTCCATAAATAAAAAATTTGTTGTCAATGTTCACACCAAGATCAGCAAGTCACAAAACGCCGCATTTCACTTCACTTGCACAAGGGCATTGTAACGCCTTACCAACCTCAGCATATCAGATAAATTAAAAATAAAACCGGAAGCCAATAAATCAATATCAGCTTCCGGCAACTAACACTCCTCGCCGCTCACTCGGCAATTTTGAAACTACTTACACATTAAATTTCGTTTACAAAATTCGTTTACATTTTGCCGGTTTATCTACGGCGCGTAGACTTTTTCCGGTTCGGCAATCACTGCATCGGTACTTTTTGGAATATAAATTTTGCCCAACAACACTTTCACCGTACCCGTTTTAATGTAACGAATAACCGTGTTCGCCTCATGTTTTTCCAGCACTGCAACAGAGTCTACGCTCTCGTTGTCTAGTCTTGTTATCACGTCGCCTTTTGCTAATCCCAACGGTATAAGCGGCGAACCGGGCAAAGGATCCGAAGTCAATCGGGCTGCCTTAAAAGTATAACCGGGTATCTGCATATTTTGGACGACAAAAGTTGCCCCCAATTTTGGCGAAAAGTAGTCAGTTGTAAGAGTTGGTTGAGTCGTTGTATTTGAAACAACAACCGGCACCTGCCTCTCGACAATAACTTGCTTTTCGACAACAACCGGCGAAACCGGCTGTGTAACAAGTACAGGTTGCGACGGAACAACCACGACCGGTCGCCGATGATAATAATCGTATGGCGTATAGCCGTTAGCCGCCGCAACTATCGACCCAACCGCACCCAAAACACGCACCGTCCGATCAAAGTCATTGTGACGATGATGATAATCGTGGCGCGGCGGAGGTCCATGACGATCTCCGGGGCGATGATGAGACGAATGACCACCGCGACCACCGCCGACGCGGATATTGATTTGAGCTTGTGCGGGACTATTGAAAAAGAGAATCACTCCCATCAATAGCACCAAGCCACATACTTGACATATTTTGCTTTTCATAATTTTTCTCCTCATACTCTTTGGTTTATCGTTCAACCTTCCGAAACCCGTCAAACTCCAATCTCATTTGAAATATCTTGAAATCTCATTTGACAAAAGTTTCACAGACCAACGCAGGCTAACACAACGGTAAGTATTGCCGACTATATATAACCCGCCAAACCGATCAGACGGTCTGGATTATCACACACTTTTTCCAAAAAAACAAGTATACATTCTCTCTGTACGGTTTATTTCGGTTTTAAACTGCCTGCACTTGAGCTTTCGTGACATTAACGAAGTCTCATGTACAAGCGGTTTATAAATAATTTCGAGTGATTATCTGTATGGTACTCTTCATTCTCATAAATTTTTTTTGGGCAACATCAAGAAATACATCGGCAGCACGAGTACAAATTAGTTTGCTTGTTGACCTGATATGTGGACGTTATTATAATTCGCTGGCGGCATGGTGAATGCGGATGTACACAACGTACTATAAAATTCGTTGTTCACAAAGCGTAAAGTAAAGATTGGATGTCGCCGCAAGTGCCAGCGAACGAGCGTCAGTAAATATTAACGAAGGCTCAAATGCAAGTAGTTTAAAACGATTTGGAGGCAGTGGTGTTTTGGCGGTTATTACTTTTGTTTATTCTTATTCCCACATTGGAGTTGGTGGGACTTTGGATTTTTTCGGCGATATTCGGCATTTTTTTTACGCTTGTGCTGATTATCGGGATTAGTATGTTCGGCGTTATTCTTGCGAAACGTCAAGGGTTGCGGTGTTGGAACGATTTTAATCGGCAAATCGATCTTGGCGAAACGCCGACGTTGCCGATTATGCACGGTGCTTTGATCTTGGTTGCTGCTGCGCTTCTAATCGTGCCGGGTTTTTTTAGCGATTTTTGCGGGATACTGTTGTTGTTCCCTATCGTAAGGAGAATATTTATTGAACACGCAATCTTGAAATTCGATAAATACCGTAAAAACGCAAATCGATCAAACCAAAATAATTTTAATAACGATAACGATAATGTACTTGATATCGATTAAAGGTAATATATCAGTGAAATACTTCAACGCTGTAGAAAAAACAAACCTTATTTACGACCTGATTTTCTTACAAAAACAACCTTAGTAGCGCGAGTAGTTTTTAGTAGTCAGTTTTTAGTTTTCAGTGTCA
>JAISQS010000547.1 GCA_031274045.1 Planctomycetaceae bacterium
ATGTTCAACACCTCCGGTGTTGTTTTAGTCCAAACCACACACGTAAATAAAACGATTTGATCCACCAACACGAAAACATTAACGAAAATAAACCCCCACAAAATCCGAAATAATCAGATAAATTTTATTATCACCGGTTCACGGGGCGATGCCCCGTGCTAATGCTGAAGCCCTTTCAGGGCTATAAATCAATAAAATCATGCTACACAAAAAACGAAATAATCAGAAAATTCTTTTTCCTACTCTTCCCTTACCTTCCATTAACTTCCTGTGAATTATTTTCAAAAATTACGCAATGGAAATTAGAGAACTTGGTACTACGTTCCAATCGGCTTCCGTTTCGCGGAAAGAAGACTATATCAAGGTCAACTGATCAACTGACTCAATTTTTTGAATTGTTGTTCGATATTTTCTTTGAATAGAGCAGAGCCGACTACGAATAGATTTGCGCCTGCATTTGCGCAGGCTTCGATTGTTTCTTCGCTGATTCCGCCGTCGACGGAAATTATCATATCTTCTTTGGCGTGTTTTTTGATTTCGGCTATTTTTGAGATGGTGTTTTGTTGGAATTTTTGTCCGCCGAATCCGGGCATTACGCCCATTGTCAAAATCAAGTTGCAATAGTCAAGAAACGGCAGCACCGCCTCAACCGGAGTCGGCGGATTCAAGACTAGTCCGGGCAACGCGCCCATTTTGCGAATCTCATCAAATAACATTTCAGGTTCCGGCACAACCTCAATATGAATAGATAAAATATCCGCTCCGGCTCGTCTGAATACTTTCAAATAATCTTGCGGTTTTTGCAGCATCAAATGAACGTCAAGTTGCAACTGCGTAACACGACGAATCGCCTCAACAACAGGTACACCAAAACTAATATTCGGAACAAAATGACCATCCATAATGTCAAGATGCAATATCGTCGCACCCGCCCGCTCCAGCTTGCGAATGTCCGACTCAAGATTGGCAAAATCCGCCGCCAACAACGACGGATCAATTCGTAAACCAACCGGCACTACTCCCAACATAATCAACTCCACACATCATCAATAACCACATCAAACTTACCACAACAAACTAACACAATCATCACATCACTCAACAATCACTCCGCGTTCATTGAGTTTTTTGATCTTTTCTTTCGAGCATTTTGTGCAACGAAATTCCGGATGCTTGTCGTTTATTCGATCATAATTTTTCGTTTTGACAAGACGATAACCGGCACAAATTGTTCCACAATCCGCACACTCAATATTGTCCCTGATCTCCCACAACGGATTGACAAACTCAACCTTAAAAATGATCCGGTCAACCCAAAAGAAAATTAAACCGCCAATAAAATTGGCAATTATTGTTACAATAATTCCGTTGTAACCATGCAGCCACCATAGTACTATTGCAAGTATAGGCGTTGAAAGTTGCCATCGAAAAAGATAAAAAAGATATTTCCGTACTGTTTGCATTGTCATTTTAATAAATTGGTTATGGGGTTTTGATATTTTGTGTTTATGCCACTGTGACTATTCCATAAGGAATGATGCACATTCCAAATTAAACAAGTATGCCATCCGCTTACTTCGAACATTATACAAATAAATTTAATTCTGTTTAGGACATCCCTAAACAAATTTGTCTCGGCTCTTTTATAGTTTCGAGTTAATCGGTTCAAACGGCAAATAAAGAGTCTTGCTTTCAATTTGGTTTTTGACAAGCAACTTGAACGGAAAAATTTTTTTGGTAAAACATGAGACCGTTGAACGTATGAAACGGATTCAATAGAGAATTTTTAACCTTAACCAAATAAAAATGCAATGACTACAAACATCACTCGCCCGTTGCCGATTGGGATACAAGATTTTGAGGATATTCGTGAACGCGGTTTCCGTTATGTTGACAAGACTGATTACATTCGCTTGTTAGTTAGTTCTGGGAAACCGTACTTTCTAGGTCGTCCTCGTCGTTTCGGCAAGAGTCTTTTTCTCTCTACGCTCAAATACTATTTTCTTGGGCGCAAAGAACTCTTTGACGGTTTAGCGATTTCGGAGTGGGAAAAAGATTGGATTGATTATCCTGTGTTTTATTTGGATTTGAATGTGTCTCATTATCCGAGTCTTCATGTTTTGGAATCAATTTTAAATTCGTGGTTGACGGAATTAGAGAAAAAATGGGGTAAAGAAGAAGAGACTCATTCAGACCGTTTTAGAGGATTGATAAAACGTGCCTCCGAGAAGACCGGTAAAAAAGTTGTGGTTCTTGTTGACGAATATGACAAGCCGCTCACAGAGACTTTGAATGAACCGGAATTGCACGACAAAATCCGCAGAATGTTGAAAGGTTTTTACGGCGTGTTAAAAAGTGCGGATCAATACTTACGTTTTGTAATGCTTACCGGTGTTACAAAATTTTCACAAGTGAGCGTTTTCAGTGATCTCAATCAATTGCGCGATATTAGTATGACAGATGAATTTTCTGGTATTTGCGGTATCACCGAAACTGAATTGTCAGATAATTTTCAGCGCGAAATTCAGACACTTGCCGATGC
>JAISQS010000618.1 GCA_031274045.1 Planctomycetaceae bacterium
ACGCCAACGAATAATTACGAAAAACAATCCAATCGGTAACATTAAATAAATGAAATGAGTCAACTTTCGTTTAAGTTATTTTGCATTGAAAAATATGCGGACATCAAATCAATACCAAGTAATGAAGTATTCCGATTGTTCGAACAAAATGGAATACTTACGATGCTTGATGAAGATTATGAATTACTGCACGGATACGGATTTGAATATATTGCGCAAGAAATAGACACTATTTTGGAGGCGATCAAAAATGATACTTTATCACGGCTCAACAGCTCCGGTGGAGAAATCTGTTATCACAACGGCTGACATCGGAGGAGGTTAGAACAATGACACACGGAACAATACGTGCGGCAACATTGAAAGATATTATTCCAATGATTATGCGGCAATATAATTGCGACGAAAACCATGCGTTAAAATTATTTTATGAATCACACATAGGGGCGTGCTATTCCGATGACGAAACCGGTTTGTACGGACAAAGTGCCTTATACATTTTCTCTCTTTTTATGGAACAAAAAATGACGGAACAAAAATGACTTACCTAGCCCGTGAAAATCAAACAGTTGCCGAACATCTGAAAGATGTATCGTTGCTTGCCAAGAAGTTCGGTGAAACCTTTTGTAAATATTTTGTACACAACTATTAAATGTTTCAATCCACATTTCGCACCCGCAAATTGATACTGATTTAACTGTAAAAAATATTTTGCCAAAATGCCTGCTCTGTGAGTGTCGTCAAAAAATATACAAGACTTGCCCCGTTTCAAACGAAAATTAAATCATTTTTACCGCCCCCTCTTGTCTTGGTATTTCAAAATTTGTACAATGTTCATCGTCATAGTTGTTAAAAGGCAATCACAAAGGTGATAATATGCTGCATTTATCTTATACAATTGAAATGAAAATTGTATAAGTCCCGATACTGGCGATTGTCCGGTGTCGTATTCCTGCGCCGACTTATTCGGCAGTGAAGGCGATACCGGATTAGAGTTTTTTTACTTTTGAAAGATCGTTCGATGACTATTTATGCTCGTACGCTTGATGGTGAGCCGACGGAAAAATGGCAACCGCTCACGGGTCATCTTGAAACTGTTGCTGGTCTTGCCGCAGAATTTGCGATGCCATTTGGTGCCGGAGATTGGGGACGCGCCGTCGCGTTGCTTCACGACCTTGGCAAAGTTCGTTCACAGTTTCAAGAAATGCTGGCAGGTGAACGCGTCAAAGGTAAAGATACACAACACGCTATTTACGGTGCAGCGATGGCGTTTTTTAACGATGTTTTACCACTCGCTTTCGCTATCGCCGGTCATCACACCGGACTTCGTAATCTTGCCGACTTGCAAGACGCGGTTGGAAAATTGAAACCGGATGAATGTGAATCTATGCTTTCGGAAATTTCAAATCAACCGCATTTCCCATCGGAAGGCGAATTGCCGGAAGCCGTGAAACAAAAATGCAACACGACAGAAACTGATGGTTGTCTGTCTTTGGAATTTTTTACACGACTCATTTTCTCTTGTTTGGTCGATGCCGACCGATTAGATGCCGCTTATTGGGAAGAAATCAAAACGAATCCTGCAATACTGGCGAGGCTTTCACCAAAACTTGACGCGGAAAAATTGCTAACCAGCGTCCTCGCCGAGCGAGACCGCAAACGTCGCAATAACCCCGACAGTCCGCTATCGCAAACGCGCAATCGTATCTTTGATGCCGCGCTTGCCCAAGCCGATAAACCACGCGGATTTTTTTCGCTTACGGTTCCTACCGGTGGCGGCAAGACGCTCGCCGCAATGGCATTCGCGCTCGCGCACGCCAAGCGGCACGCTTTGCGTCGCATTATCGTTGTCATTCCCTATCTTTCCATCATTGAACAAAACGCTGCCGAATATCGCAACATTCTTGACCCCGATAATCAAAACTTGGTGCTGGAATGTCATTCGTCGGTCAAACCACGTGATAACGCAAACGAAGAAGAAAATAGTACGCTCGAACTGCTCGCGGAAAATTGGGACGCGCCAGTAATCATTACCACTTCAGTGCAGTTTCTCGAATCGCTTTTCGCGGCAGCACCGTCTCGCGCACGTAAACTCCACAATATTGCTAATTCCGTGGTTATTTTCGACGAAGTGCAAACACTGCCGACGCATTTGCTCTCGCCAGTGTTAAATGTCTTTCGCGAACTTGTCGATGCTTATGGTGTTAGTTTTGTTTTTTCGTCCGCGACGCAACCGGCATTTCGTTATTCTCCAGGTTTGCAGGATGGTTTTCGTCCCAATGAGATTACGGAAATCGCGCCGACACCGGATAAACTTTTTACTGAACTGCGCCGCGTTAATTATCATTTGCCGTGTGCTGATGAAACTCTTGACTGGGATGCTCTCGCTGACCGTCTTGCCGCTGAGCAGCAAGTTCTCTGTGTGGTCAATCTCACTCGCCACGCCCGCGATTTATGGGAAAATATGGATCGCAAAATTACCGACAAAAACGCCAAGCCGATTCATCTTTCCTCCGCGATGTGTCCGGCGCATCGGTTGGCGGTCATTCGACATATTCGGCGATGTCTGAAAGCGGGGCTGCCTTGTCGTGTGATTTCAACGCAACTCATCGAAGCCGGTGTTGATGTTGATTTTCCTGTGGTTTGGCGAGCGATGGGACCGTTAGACTCGCTGACGCAGGTGGCGGGGCGTTGCAATCGTGAAGGGAAATTAAAAGATAAGAATGGCGAGTGGCGACGCGGCGAAGTGCATATTTTTACGCCGTCAGACAATAAACTTCCACCGGGAATTTATACCACAGCAACTGGTCAGGCGAATATCACGCTGCATGGATTAGGCGACCAAGCGGCGGAAGAATTAGCGACTAATTCGAAAATTTTCGCGACCTATTTTTCGTTGCTTTTTCAACTCGTCGATACCGACCACACGAAAAAAGGCGAAAACACTATTCAGGAAGACCGACAACGGTTTCGCTTTCGCGATGTCGCCGAAAAAGCCGTGGTTATCAAAGACAGCGGCACGCCGGTTATTATTCCCATCGGTTACGCCCGCCATTTTATTGCTGAATTGCGAAGTCGAAAACCGTTACCGAATCAGCCGCGTTTCACTCGCGCCGACCTCCGCCGCTTGCAACGCTATATGGTGAATGTTCGGCAAAACGATTACAATTTCTTTCAAACACATGGACAACTTGAACCTCTGTTAGCAAATTTAGAAATTTTTGTTTTGAACCGGGCGCAATACAATCGCCATTTTGGTATAATTAAACTCGCCGATGCGCCGCCGTTGTAGGATTTTATTTCTTAAATAGATTTTGATGACGGAAAAACGTAAAGAGGATTTTATGAACAACCACAAGAATAATCGAGTCACGCTCCGTGTATGGGGGGACTTCGCCTGTTTTACCCGCCCCGAGATGAAAGTTGAGCGGGTCAGTTATCCCGTCATCACGCCGTCCGCCGCTCGCGGGATTCTCGAAGCCGTTTTTTGGGAACCGGAGATGTATTATCTCATTGACACCGTTCGCGTCATTAAACGCGGCGCGTGGTTTTCGACGCGCCGTAACGAAGTTACCGCTGTCATCAGTTTTGATAACGCGAAACAATGGATGAAAGCACCGGAAAAAGTCATGCCGATTCAAGCCGGTGGCGGTGCCGCCGATGGCACACAACGTAATATGCTCGGCTTGCGCGAAGTTGAATATCTTATTACCGCCGAAATCCGACTGTCGAAACTCGCCGACCCATCGCGTTGCAATCTTGCCAAATACCAATCGCAATTCCAACGCCGCGCCGTTTCGGGTAAATGTTTTTATCGCCCGTCGCTCGGTGTCCGTGAGTTTGACGCTTACTTTGATTATGAAGCCGACGCGAAAGCCGCTTTCACACGACGCCAACAAGAACTCGGCGAAGATTTTTCTCTGATAAAATATGAGCCGCTCGGATTGATGCTTTACGATGTCTTCGATTGGTGCTTATTTGAAAAAGGTTTCAAGTGGCTTAGCACTGAGGAACTGGCGGCAATGCGGGAAAAATTTGAACAGAGTTTGTCTAAACTACAAAAGTCCGAACAAAAAAAACGGCTTGATGAGTATGACGCAAAACCGGTACTTTTTGCCGGACACAAAATTATGCCGTACCCATCTTTTTTTCAGGCGGAAATCCGTGACTCGGTTTTGCGTTGCCACCCTGATGACGTTGAGATTATCAGCCAGCCGACGGAGGGAAAATAAAATGTTACTCAAACACCTTTACGACTTCGCGATTTCGCGCAACTTGCTTGACGA
>JAISQS010000654.1 GCA_031274045.1 Planctomycetaceae bacterium
TTGTCTGGATTTGAGGCAAGATTTTTTTGTTCGTTGTTGTCAAATTCGGCTGATTGTTTTGACTTCGTTCTTGTCATCTTCCAAGCCGAACCGCTCTCGACAGGAAGGCACGGCTCACACCGCGAAATAGCACTACAACCACCGCCAATAACCAAAAATAAAAAAACCAAAAAAAGACCAAAAAACCAAGAATAATTCTTACAATACATAAAACTTCTCCTATCACGATATTCCACCACCACTACACCACATCGCCCAAACGGATTCGATAGTCACCGTTGTCAACACAAAATTGAATACCACCGTAGATAAACCCGCGAACATAAATAAAATTTAAGGTACAAGCAGCTTAAATAGTTCAAAAATTAACCTGTTTGCAGAATATGCTTGTTTTTTGCAAAAAATTTGCCGACATAATGGGAGGTGTTATATTTTTTTTGTGGTATGCTAAATTATCGGAGTTAATTTGTAGCGACTTTACCGATTATTCCAAATATTCGTTTTTTGGGATGTCGTGTTTTTTGCCGTTGCCGTAATCGGGTCTCGTTGGCTGTTGCAATTTGGCGAACCGAAAACTTAAAATGTCATTGGGTTATTAAGTATAATTTGTGGGGTGAAAGATGAAACTTTGGAATACGATATTTCTTGTGCTTATAGTTATTCTTGGCGTGTTTACGTGGTTTTACGCGGGCAAAGCACTCACGATTCGGCGCGAGTGGAGTACCAGTGTGACTAAATTGCAGAAGCAGATTGCGGCGAACAGAACCAAATTGCAATCTGAGATTGATGGGATAGATCCGAGTAAGCCGCGTGACGTTTTTCGCGAGTTCAAGGAGATGCGGGTTGGCGAACTTCGGAATCGGTTGGATGTGATGATCAGTGATCGGGTCAATATCTGGGTCGGTTGTAAGCCGGGTGTATTGAATGTTGACAACGAAAAAATTATGCCGGCTCAATTAGGCGATGGTAATCCTACAACCCCAGAAGCAAAACTCCAACCAATTCATCTAGTTCAAGTTACAGTAACAATCAAAAATCCCGCCGAACAGGACAATCCCGATCAGGTTATTACGCCTGACAAGTTGATGGGTGTTGTTTATTTGATCGATGATGGTCAGAACGGCAAAGGAAGCGGCGCGTATCTTGGGCGTTTTACGGTAGTAGGCACTCCGCAACGCATCGGCGAAAATTTTCTGATTACATTGCAATCCGCAACCCAATTCAGCAAAGCAGAAGTAGATTTGATCAAAGAACGTATGCAGTCAACTTGGACAATCTACTCAGCAATGCCGCGCGATAGATTTGACGAAATCTTTAATCGACTCACGCAAGAAGATTTTGAACGAATTGTCCCAAGAGAAATGCGGGATGCAATAAAAAAGCCGGATAGGAATTTAGTCGATTTTGATGTTGTGTTGACATCTGGCTATTCGGATAAGGTTAAATTGGATAACCGAATATCTTTGTTAAAGAAAAATAACGAAGAACTCTCCAATGCCATCAAACAAATGAAAAAAGAAATCGCGGACGTTAATAATTCGATTGCAATTGAACAAAAACGAATTGCCCTAATGAAAGACCAAACCACAGCCGTACAAAGAGTCTTAGACGGATACGAAGCTGTAATTAAAAAAATGCAAGAATCAATAGATAAAACAAAAAAACAAAACGAATGGTTCGCAGCAAAAATCGCCGAATACCAACTAAAATCCGTACAAGCCATCGAACAACAAGCCGAAGCCGCCGCAAACAACGTAAAATAAACAACAACAGCAGCAAGCCAACTTTTAATCCTCGAAATATCAATAAAGACTATCACCAAGTTCTGTAATTACGACGTATCTCGTTGTGTTGCTATTGGTTTTGAACTGCGGCAGTAATTACAGAACTTTGTAGCGGCGATAGTGATTCTCAATTTTACGTATTAACTATTGTGGATTTTTTGGTGGTTTTTTTCCGTATTGTGCTTCGTATTGGGCAATGGATTTTTCTTTTCGGCTTGGGTCGCAGATGAAGCATTGTGATTCAGCTCTGTCGTGTTCTTTGCACCAATCACCATTCTTTTTGAATTCCGCCGCCGCTTTACTGCTGCAAAGCGAACAGATTTTTTCCATTACCTCATGCTCAACACACCAACCATCAACATCATGTACCGCCCCATGATCTCCAACATGAACAGTACCGTCAGCGTGAACATGCGCTCCAGCCGGTAATGTCTGCGGTTGTTCTGTCGTCTTATTGCAACCGATAAACGCCGCCGAAAAAGACAACATCACAACAAAAATAAATCTTCTCATTTTTTAATCTCCTTAATTTTCCTTTAAAAGGGTTTTGCAAAAGGGTTACTTTGAATTAAAAGATGATAGCTCAACAAAAGCACAATTTGCCCGCCAACCCAATATCGGCGGCATCAAAATATCATCTTCCGATTATCCTTACTTACACATTCTTCACACGTTAAATTTTATTGACAACAAAACGCAAAAGCGAACTTCCGTAAGTAATCACGCTCTTCACAATTTTGTGCCGACTCAATTCATCGTTCATCGTACGTTGGGTGTATTATTGTACAAAAAAGCGTGTTCGGCAATAGACAGAGGACTGTTTACACCGAAGTCAAGATGTTTACGGGCTTCGGTGTATTTTAATTTTCTTTTTGTACAAGCAGCGCGACACACTCGGCTGATATTGCTTCTTCGCGTCCGATTATGCCGACGCGTTCGCCTGTTTTGGCTTTGACATTGACTCGCGATTCGTCTATCGACAAGATTTCCGCAATACGTTTTTTGATACTCATTTTGTACGGTGATATTTTGGGCTTCTCCGCAAAAATGATCGTGTCAATATTCACTATCTGCCAATTTGCCGCATAAATTTTCTTGCAAATTTCATCAAGCAAAACCGCCGAATCAATTCCACGAATCGCAGTATCCGTGTCTGGATACAACTCACCAATATCACCCCAACCAACCGCACCAAGCAACGCATCCGAAACCGCATGAAGCAACACATCCGCATCACTATGCCCGCGAAGCCCGCGCGAATACTCAATACGAACCCCGCCAAGAATAATAAACGCACCAACATCAAAACAATGCGTATCATGCCCAATACCAATACGTAACAGTTCTCGCTCCATAAAAAATATTCGCTGTATACTTTTTGCGTTTGATAATTCCTTTTTTTTAATGTTATCGTGAAAATTTGTATAGCCAATATTGAGTCTCAACCAATCCGCAACTGGTTACCGATTCCCTCTCCCTTAGTAACACAATGTTCCCCCCAATCCGCGCCCTTATCCCCTTATTAAAACATTGTGAATAAGGGGATA
>JAISQS010000704.1 GCA_031274045.1 Planctomycetaceae bacterium
TATTTCACTGATGTATTACGTTTTTTCTACAGAGTTGATGTATTTCACTGATATATTACATAAAAACAAAAAAATTTGCCAGTTAATTTCTGGCGAAAGCCTTACTTCTCGTCGGTAGCAAGCTACCGACGCTAACGGCTAACTAACAACAGTAATGGAACAAGTATATTATTTTGCGGCTGCGATTGTATCTTTTATTATTTTTCTGATGAATGTTGCGGATGCTTTTTCGCTGGTGAATAGTTTGAATTGCAAGCACGCTTGTCCGACGAACATTTCTACGCCGCTTACGGTTTTGCAGCCGCATTCTTTGGCGGACTTGATTAGCAGTGTATTTTCGGGATTATAAACTGCGTCAAAAACCAGCATTCCCGCGTAAAGTTTATCTTTGTCAAAAGGAGTCTCGTTCACGTTCGGGTGCATTCCGACAGGCGTACAATTCACCAGAATCTCCGGCTTGATATTGTAACGTTCTTTCCATTGGACGATATCGCAATTTAGTTGATTTGCCAATGCTTCGGCTCTCTCGTTGTTTGCGTCTGTGATAGTGACTTCTGCACCTCGCCGCTTTAATCCGTACACCAACGCCATTCCCGCGCCGCCCGCCCCTAACACCAACGCCGACTTGCCTTGCAATATCCCGATTTCGTTGGTTACATCGCCGCCCATTGCGATTTCTATACTTGACACCGCCGCTAAATAATCGGTGTTGTAGCCGAGTCGTTCTCCATTTTTGAATACGATTGTGTTGCACGCGCCGATTTTATCGACCGCCGGTTCCATCTTTGTCAATCTGTCAACAACCGTTACCTTATGCGGAATAGTTACACTCAATCCGCGTATGCCGAATTCAGCCGCGCGTTCCAAAAAACGATGAACATCATGCGTGTCAATTTGGAACGGTACATAGACGGCGTTAATCTTTTGCTCAATAAAAGAACGATTATGAATAAGCGGACTCAAACTATGCCCAATCGGATTCGCAATTATTCCGTATACAGATGTCGCGTCGTTGGTCGCCTCGTAATGATACAAGTCCAACAACTCCCTATACTCCAACATCCCCGGCGAAACAATCCGCTCCGCCGAAAACGTCGAATACGTAAACGGCATGCCAAACCGTTTCGCTAAAATCCGAGTCGCTTTGCCAAGCTCTCCCATGCAAATACCAATAACCCGCACGCCGTTTCCTTTGCCCGAAAGTTTGTCGCCAACCTCCTTCGCAACACGATTCTTTTGACTGACAAATTCCATCAAACGAAACATATCATCAACAGTTTTCGGCGTAACTGCAATCTTGACAATATCAGCATCTTTGGACTCCATGTCAGAATATAATTTGTCCAAATCATCCGGCGTTCGCTCAAAATCATGATAACTAATAATCCGTCGCGTCTCTCCAAACCGCTCCACCTCACCAGCAACATCAACCTCCAAATCAACAAACTCCGGCGACGCAACTACCGCCGAACGCAACAACGAAAGCCGCTTCGACTCAACATCACCCCACAATCCGCCGTCTTGCTTGCGGCGAACCGTAACAACCACCGCACCCGGACGATTGACAATCAACCGATACATATCAGGCTCCTGCCGCAAAAAATCAAGACGAAGCTCAACAAGTTGGATACCTTCCGAAGACAACTTACGCTGCTCCGACATCATACGTGTACGGCTGCCACAAGCTATTGTTACACAGATCATTTTTATCTATACAAAAAAATAAAATTTCTTATTATTTCGGATTTTGTTGGGATTATAGTTTTTTCAGCACTCAGATAACACAGATTATCAGGATTTACGCAGACAGATTTCATTATATTTCTTCATCTGCGAATATCTTGAAAATCTGTGTCGTCTACGTGCTTACAAATGGCGTTGCCCTAATATTGCTGTAATTCAAATGGGGCAAATAATCCGTAGTCAATTGAATCGTATGCGTCGCCGCTTGGTTGATTTTCAGGAGCGCGTTGGAAGTTACTTGGCCACGCGCTGCCGCGACCTGATCCGTTGTGATGAGGACCTAAAAGGTTTTTTGGCGTTCCGTAAACAATTACGGACACCTCATTTTCACCCGACAAAATCTTCGACGTTACATCCAATTGAAACGGAGCCGACACAATATATCCCTCCGATTTATCATTGACTCTAATTTCGGCAGTCGCCCCGTACCAATCATTCAATTTGACAAAATAACGCTTCGACGTATCGTCCGATGACTCATCGTTTGATGTGATTACAAAATTTTTCTTGTACTCAACCTTGCCCGCGTAAAACGGCATCCCTTGTCTATTCCAACCATACTTTGACAAACCTACACCAAAACCGCTCCCATCAACAATAAATTTTGCCTTGCGATCATGTTGGTTCGTTACAAGTTCACTCGACGCTTTAACCGTAACATTTTTAATCGGGACAAAATCATCACCAGCCTTCACAAGGAACTGCACTTCAGAAAGTCCGACAAAACCGCTGTCATTCGGCTTAACGTTTTCGGGTATCGGATATGTTGTGTTGTTATGATTTGCGATGATTTTGAAAGTGATTATTTTTGCGGATTTATTGAACTTGACATCAAACGGCAAGCCGTTCCCTCGCGGTAGCTCGACATTGCCAAGACCTGATATTTCAACCGTCTTCGCTCCGCGTTGCTTCATGTTTTGTTCGTTGTAATTCCAGATACGAATTGCGGCAACCTCGTACTCTTTGCCTAGATCAAATTCCAACTTCGGCTCGCGGTCATCTTTGGACGCGGCAGTATTGAAACCGACTCCGTTCGAGAGCCACGCAATACGCTCAATCGACTCGCCGTGCCATCGATCATTTACAAACGTTCCTGTCGCGTCAGACTCCGGCGACAATGTCAACCGCGTCGGCGGAACAACCACAAATCCCTTGTCCGCACTCCGCAACGAAAAATCACCAAGCAAATACGCCGGTTCAAGTTCATGCTCCATCGTCATCAGATCGGCAATTATTTTAACGCTGTTCTTGCCAACCTTCGCTGTCTTTGACAAATCAATTTTACCGAATGCTCTATCGAGCCACCATTCGCCTTGAGCCGGTTTGATTTCTTTATCGTTACAATAAATCGTGTACAGATCGGGACGCTCAATAACAATCGATAAATTTTGCGGAATTGATTCTTGCAAAGTGAAATTATACACTGCCTCAAAACCGCTTCCTGCCGGAAATTTTTTTGTGATCAATGTATCTTTGAATTGGACTTGGTTATCCCATGGATTGCTGCCGAAGCCGTGTTTTTGAAAGATGAATCGGTTTGCTTGCCATGCGTAAATATCCTTCCGCTCTTCACCGCCAACCTTGACATCAACATAATCCAACGTCAAAACGTTGTCTTCTAATCGCTTGATTTCCAGCTTCGAATTTGTCTGAACGGCGACAGTATCATTCGCGACCGTTACATTTTTTACCGCGTTGTTTTTATTATTTGAGCCGGACAAAATGAACAACGTACTTTGCGACGGCAACAATGTAATGTCAAAATTTGACTCATCAATTGTGTCGGTCGGATGACCGGAATATGGATTCCAAAAAGTGATTTTCTTTTTGTCTGTTCTTACGGAGACTTTTACTTCGCGGTTTATGTTTGAGTTGCAGATGAACACGGCTTCGCCGTTTGCCAGCCGTCGTCTGTGGTGAAACACGTTTGCGATTTCCGGCGGGTCTGTTGTGATGACTAATCCATCTTCGTCTGTACGTTGCTTCGCTATCGCAATCGCCTCCGCAAGCGTTATCTCATTTTCATTTTGAAAGATCGAAGTTGAATCAAATGCCGCGCCGTCCTTAAATTCAGGTTTTTTGTCAACATGAAAGAAGTTACCGCCGTTCTGTTTATATTTTGACAAAAGCTCGTATGTTGTCCCGTTCAAATTTTCGGTGTTCGGCGGAATTATAACGAGATCGTATTTCGCTTTGTTGATGACAAATTTCT
Organism: Planctomycetaceae bacterium; assembly: GCA_031274045.1. GTDB lineage: Bacteria > Planctomycetota > Planctomycetia > Pirellulales > Thermoguttaceae > WRKP01. The sequence goes on from JAISQS010000704.1 coordinate 3,956, forward strand.
TTCCTTCAATTTTTCCGTGACGTTTGATAATGTCTTCGGACGCGAGATCGTATTCAACTTGCGAACGTTCCAATGCGTTTACAAAGTTGGTGAAAGATTGTCCGATTTCGCCGAGTTTATGATCTCTTTGGTACATCCACGCGGTAGTTGTCGGTTCGATAATTACGACGTGGTTGACTTGTTTTCCTTGCGACAATACGTATGAGAGCCGCGTGAAATAATCTGCCAAGACGTGATAACCTTCAAACCATCTTGCGTGATATGAGAACGACTGCGGGTGGTCGCGTTTTCTTGCGCCTCTGATTGTGACGTATGAGAGGTGTTCGTTATTGGTATTTACGCCGAGTACATACGACCAATCACCAAGCCGCTTCAAATCCTCAAACCGTAAGTCCCAACCACCCGCACCGTAATTCTCCGAAAGAGTACGCGAATGTCCCATTTGATTCGCGACTGATGCCAACTCTTTAACGCTTCGGACGTTGCCGAATTGGGCATTCGGCGAGTTGCCGTTGTAATTATTCATTAGCAGATCGATTGCGGGGCGTTGATGCCAAGCGTACATTGCCATGTTGTCGGGTCCGTTTGACGTACCGGGCCACCCATGCTCCCAATAATGACCCGTCCACTCCAACCCGTATTTTTCACAACGCTCAAAATACGGTTGCGACCAATTCTCAATAAATTTATCAAGAACGATCTGATAGTAATTGTGCCGAACTTTTTTCCAGTCGCCAATCTGCTTGACCAACGACGGCAAATTTTCAACCAACGAATAACCAAAACGCTTCTCAAACGCTACCGGAATCTCGTCATTCCAGACCAAAGAACCGGCAGGATGCGGTTCGTCTGTAAAAATTCCGGGTACGCGGTTGCCGAATTCTTTTCCGATTTCGGGGACGTTTTTATAAGCGTCGAGAGTTATATCGAGAAACTTTTCGGTAACGCCCTTTTTCAAAACATCAACATACCACTTTCCGCCAAACCAACCTCCGCTGCCGCCAAATTGATTTTTGACAACAATATATTTACCGCCGCCGTCAATAGCAGGCAATTTGTCTACACCTTTACTATTATTCTTGTCAAATATAAGTTTGCCGACCGGATCAAAAATGTATAAAACGTCGCCGCCGATTTTGTCTAGTTGTTCGGCATCATCGAATCGCAAACTTCGCGCGCGGGAGTCCGGCAAAGCCTCCGGCACAAATCCGCCAGCAAATCCGCTTGGATAAGAATTTTCATCATAAATCCAAACATTCATATCACGCTTCTTCGCCTCGTCAAGTGCAGTTTTCCAACGCGCAAACCACTCGTCAGAAAGATAAGGAGTCATCAATCCGGGTCGGGGATGTACCCAAACTTGTTTAACGTGTTGGCGAGCTAAATCGCGGAGAGTGGAGCGAACTTGTTCGTCGGTCAAACGTTCATTCCACGTCCAAAGAGGTCCTGTACTAAAATCACGATGCGGACTTAAAAAGTTTTTTTGCAACTCAACCAATGACGGATTGGTTGTCGGATTAAGTTTTGAGTCTTGTGCTGTCGCGGGCATTGACAATACGATTGCCGCTAAAAGTACCGCTGACGGGACGAGCAATATTGAAAATAGTCGTTTCATTTGAAAATTTTCTCCTTATGGTTTGTAAAGTGGTTTTTAAGTTTTTAAGTTTTTAGGTTTTTAGGTTTTTAAATTTTTAAGAAGACACGCAATTTGTGCCGTCAAGTAATTTTGTTTGTTTGAGGTGTCTTCGGGTAATTTGTTTAGTGTAAAAATTGGCTGATTCATTGCCAACACTGAAGTCACACAACACGCAATAAATTTTGTTGACGTGAAAGTGTAAAAGTTATTGCGGGCATTTTAAAAGTTACATTCTTTTTCAACTCACGTTGTCAAATTTTTTTTGTTGCGGACAATCGTTGCGGACAAAATGGTATACCAAGTATGAGTAAATGTAAACCGGTACAAATTAGTTTTGACCAATACCAGAACACCAATCCTATAATGACAAGACTTGCCCCTCGTTGTTCGCCGCGAAGCGGCGCGGACTGGAACGCGGGCATCCCGCCCGCCTCTGTGCATTAGGAAACCGAACGAGTTTGGAATGAGCACCAAGACGTGTTGGAGAACATTTGCCAACCTGTTTTGGCGTTCAGTTCCAACTTGTTCGGTTATATTACGCACAGTGGGGGGCGGGACGCCCGCGTTCCAGTCCATCGCCGCTTCGCGGCGAACTTGTGTGATATAACAAGGGGCTTACCCTATGAAAATTGATTTACAATGACCTTCGCCGCAACGAGGTAATCGTATCAGACCGAGTGGAAGTTTTTAGTTTTCAGCCTTTAATATAATCCTACTAAAAACTCACTACTAAAAACTAATTTTATTGCAAGTGTTTTGAAATCAGAGTCAATAATTGCGGAGACAATATTATGAAAAGATTTAATTTTATTCGATTTGTTTTTTGTTTTGTGTTTTTGTTTTGTGTTGTTTTTTGTGGGTGTTTTGTGGTTTATGGCGGGATTAGTGATTGTTTGTGGGGTGGTTCCAATGAGCAGACGGCTTACACGACTCCTTATGTTCATTCGGTTGGTACTTCGCTTTCGCAAGCCAATCAGCCGCCTATGAATATTGGTGCGCCGGTTCCTGCAATTCCGGTTCAAGCCACACCTGCGTCGCGAGCTACACTTGTCCCGCAACCGAACGTACCAACAATATCACCGATAACAGGTTCGGTCGGCAC
>JAISQS010000673.1 GCA_031274045.1 Planctomycetaceae bacterium
AACCGACCGCCGGGCTTTCTTGGTGAATAACGTCGGCACAAGCCGACAACTGGATCGCCAAAATGCACCGGAATTTCTATCGCCCAAAACCAAAAAACGTTGACGTTGTAGGGGCGAGGCTTGCCCTCGTCCCCAAGAGGAGCGGAAAACGCATTGGCGACGTAAGGTGGACAAACATAAGGTGGGCAACCGACTGCCAGGCGGTTGCGTCGGCGACTCACCGACAACGGGATCGCCAAGACGCACCGGTAAAACCAAAACGCCCTACGTTTTGGGCGTTTTGGTTTTGCTGATGCGTTTTCCGCTCCATTGGGACGAGGGCAAGCCTCGCCCCTACAACACCGACACGTGTTGTTTTGGACAATGAAAATACCAACACGTGTTCCGCCCCCTCTGTTTTCGTCTTGCTCCGCTCGCCGAAAACACAACCGCCCAGCGGTCGGTTGCCCACCTTACGTTGATGCCAAGCGGTCGGTTGGCTACCTTACGATCACCAAACCGTTTTGGCGTTCCGTTCAAACTTGTTCGGTGCTATAACACACAGAGGCGGGCGGGACGCCCGCGTTCCAGTCCCTCGCCGCTGCGCGGCTATTGTCGGCTGCGCCGACGTAACCGTCCGGCGGTCGGTTGCCTACCTTATGATCACCGACGCATAAACCGTCACATCTCGTCGGGGACAAGCCCCCGTCGCTAATGTTTTGGTTGCTTGCTGTACTATTGTTATTTTCAGAATAGATTACCTTGCAAGAAAAAGTTGAAAAAATTTTTTTTGTTTTGTTGTTTTTTTTGTGTGGGTGTTTAACATCTCTATTGCGTGAGTTGTTGATGCGTGATATACTCTCGCGGCTTTTTTGATTGTCAACTTGATTTTTTCTTGTTGGAGTGCGTATATCGAATTGCATCTTGGTGATGCGGCAACTGGTGTGGGGTCTGTTTTGAGATAAAGTTGAAGACGGCAACCTTCTGCTGTAACCTTTTTTGGTGTTGGCATTATTGGATTGTGGTATCGGTTCGGCGGTTTGTTTCTATCTCGAAAATGAATTTTGCCTGTTTTGATTTGTTGGGTGAAATTTTGTAGTTGCAGATTGGGCAAGAGGTGATGGTTGTTGTTTTGTATTGAATTTTTTTGGCTGATTTGTGTTGGAGTTTTTGATCAAATTTAACATTAAGCAAATTTAAACTGCTGCTTGTATTTTAATTTTCGTTTGTGTTCGCGGGGCGGTGTTCAATTTTACATTTGCCGTTTTTGCGTTTTGTAATCAACGAAATTTTAGGGTATGTTGCATACAGGGGAGTAAAGATGACTTCGTATAAAAAACTTGATATTGTGTATGTTGTTCCTTCGCGTTATGACGATGACGGCTATGTACAACGTTGGGTGTGGGGAGTTGTGCCGTCGAATTCGTTGGCTGTGCTTAAAAGTTTGACTCAATCGATGGCAGATCGAAAGTCATTTCCTGAACATAACGTCACCATCGAATCCTACGACGACAATATTCAAAAAATCCCTTTTGAAAAAATATTGCGCCGTCACCGCAATCCTGATACTAAAGTTGTTGTTGGTATCGTTGGAGTGCAATCGAACCAATTTCCGCGAGCGTCGGATATTGCAATGCGTTTTCGTGAACTTGGCATAGATGTTATGATTGGCGGTTTCCATGTTACGGGAGTTCTTGCTCTTTTTGATGAGCTTACGCCGGAGTTGCAGATGCTTGTTGACAACGGAGTGACGCTTGTTGCGGGCGAGGCGGAAACCACCGATGCTTTTGAGGCGATATTTGCGGATGCGTTGAATGATAATTTGCAATCGATCTATCGTTTGCCCAAAGCACCCGATATTACGGATGCGCCTCTTCCGCAAGCTGATCCTCGTTACATCGATCATTTTGGGGCGAGATGGGCAACCATCGACTCCTCGCGCGGTTGCCCGTTTGGCTGTACTTTTTGTACGGTAATAAATATTCAAGGACGCAAAATGAGATGCCGTTCCGCTGAAGCTGTTCTTGAAACAGTGAAACAAAATTGCGAAAAAGGTGTCCCGAATTTCTTTTTCACCGACGACAATTTTGCCCGCAGCGCACACTGGGAATCAATCTTCGACGGGCTAAAAATTTTACGCGACAACGGCACGCTGGTAAATTTCATGATGCAAATTGACACGCAATCGAGCAAGATTCCTAATTTTGTGGACAAGGCTGTTGCCGCCGGTTGCCGTATGGTTTTTATCGGAATGGAAAGCGTCAACCCCGAAAATATCGCAGGAGCCGGTAAAACCCAAAATAAAGTCGAACAATACCAATCAATGGTTCAAACATGGCAAAAGGTCGGCGTGCTTGTGCATGTCGGATATATTATTGGTTTCCCGAATGATACGGTTGAGTCGGTTCGGCGTGATGTTTTGTTTTTGCGTGATCATGTTGGGGTGGATGTTGCGTCGTTTTTTATGTTGACACCGTTACCCGGTTCGGTTGATCATCTTGAGATGGTTAAACGCGGTGCGGAAATTGATCCCGATTTGAACAAGTACGATTCTTTCCATGAGACTTTTGTCCATCAATCAATGAAACCGGGTGACTGGAAGGCGGCGACGAAAATTGCGTACAGCGAATTTTACACGAAGGAGCATTGTACAAATATTCTCAAACGCTTGTCAAAAGATCATTATTGGTTGATGTTTTGGAATTTGATTTGGTTTCGGTATTCTGGTGTTTTTTCGGGGACGCATCCGATGATGACGGGATTTTTCCGGCGTAAAGATCGGCTTGACAGACGACCCGGAATGTTGCGTGAGAGCGTTTTCAAATTTGCCTTGCGGCGAATCAAAGACTTCGTACTTGACAGCGGTTCGTATATAAAATTATTCTTTGAGTTTCAAGAGATATGGTTTTTGACTCGCCGCCGTGCGATAGCGTGTGAGACTGTCACGGACAAATTGATCGCGTCGCCGGAAACCAATATTGACAATAGCATCGACAACAACATCGGCGACAACACAGTCATAAAACGCCTCACGATTCCACGACGCATCGCAAGGTTAAGACATTGGGCACCGCTTGCTCAATTGAAGGCGTGTTGGAATTCGTTGCAGCAGAAAGTTGCCGAATACAACTGGAAAGGTCAATACGACAAAGCCGTCCAAGAACTTCGCGATCAACTCACCGCGACCGCCTACAAGTTGCGATCAATGGCATCATTGATCAGTTTTGACAAACACAAAGTGCGGGCGTTGGAAGCGATTGCCGGTGAGATAGATAATTGTATTATTGAGATCGACACCGAACCTGCAAATTCGACAACATTGTACAAAGTCCAGCAATTTATCCGCGACAAGCTATTGGCAAGATACGAAGAGATGTCTTGTAGTTGTGTTCGGTTGCGTCGTTGTGCGAATCATTTGCACAACAGCACAATCGACAATCTCAAGAAGGGGCGGCTATTTAGTTCCGGCATCTGGCTTGTCAAACGCTCGTGGGTTGTGCCGATAGATGCGTGTTTGTCCATCAGATTCTTCTTCGCCGTGTTCAGACAAGAATTGTAAGCAAACAAAACGAGTCAACTTGTCGTTTTTGTGTAATATGTCAGTGAAAATTGGCAACGTGTCGGTAAAACAAACCTTATTTACAACCTTATTTTCTTACAAAAATAACCTTAGTAGCCTTGTAATATCATATCTTTGCAAGCCGTAGGTTTGCATCGCTCGGTAGAAAATGATGTTCCCACACACGAGCATTCCGTAGGAATGCCACCATTGGGCAAGTCACAGGGTTGCATTCCTACGGAATGCAAAGACTCGGCGGGAGCTTCATTTTTCTACCGAGCGATACATTCCTAACGGAATGTAATAACGCGAAAACGTGGAACGGATTGGAAAATAATAAGGTAATAAGGTTTGTTATCGAGGTAATACAATGGCTACTAAGGTTGTTTTGTTAGGAAAAATAAGGTTATAAATAAGGTCGATTAGAGCGGATATTTCGCTGGTATATTACTAAAAAACTAATCTGTATAAATCTGTAAAATCTGTTGACAATATTTTTCCCCCCTTACCTTCCATTAACTTCCTGTGAAAAATCATATTGTCTGATTTTTGGTTGTGGGACAAGTGTACAGTTTTTTTTTGCCCTCGTAGCTCAGGGGATAGAGCGACGGTTTCCTAAACCGTAGGTCGTTGGTTCGAATCCAATCGGGGGTATTTTAACTTCGGGGGTATCTTTAACTTCCAAATTTGCAAAACACTTACAAAACGTGCAACCCTCGCGAAAAGATGTAAAACATCTTCTATTTACCCAAAAACTGCCGAACCTTCTACAACCTTTTTCCACATTCCACACCCATAACATCTTGCAAAACTCTCGACCAATCCTTGTCAAAAAACTCAACCAACCAAACCCAAAACATCGCAACGTAAACCAAACCGTCGCGATTACAAAAAAAGAAAATGCTTGATACTGTAGATTCTTGTTGATGGTTTGGTTGTCTCTTTCGCAATTTACAAAA
>JAISQS010000674.1 GCA_031274045.1 Planctomycetaceae bacterium
CAAGGCAATTAAAATCCGCAAGGTCAATCCGAAAATCAACCAACGACTTAAAATTATTAACGTAAATACTTTTAATTTTCATGGAACTTGAATAATTGCTGATTTTAGATTGTGGATTGTGGATTTGTGATACGAAAAAAATCTGCAATCTACAATCTCAGATCTTCAATTATGTTAAATTTAAAATTACTTTGGCTTCGATGTGGTAATGTTCGACTTTGATGATTGGTTGCCAATCGAGTTTGGCGGGGTTATCTATTGGGTGGACTTCCGGTTTTGTTTCGCAGTGATACACGACATAGAGCCAGTAGTCATCATGCAACCGAATCAAAGTATTGTATTCGTTTTTTGAAACAAGAACATCTCCAACACCTGCACGTCCTTTGACCTCAATGTAACGAAATTCATCCGACTGCGGGTTGCGTGAAATCAAATCGAAACCGCGATTTTGATCCTCAACACTTTCGACCGTCCAACCTCGCCCTTCCTCAAAAGCAATCACCGCATTCACAGCAATTCGCTCCACATCGTCATCCCTGACCAACGTTGCAATATCAGGACTGTTACGTTGCGGACTCGGCAAAACCCACGCACAAGCAATCAACTCCACATCACCAAGCATACATTGCCGCTCTTGCTCCAATTCCTGCCCGCGCGTTTTCAAACGTCTGTTCAACTCATCAATACGATCTTCGATTCCTTTTTTATTCGCTTCAAAAAGCGGCGAATTTTCATTACCGTATTGCTTTTCGTTTTCGTAAAGTTTTGCCATTTTGAGTTGCTCGCGATGAATCAATTCATTCAGACTCATATCAAGATGTTTGCGTATTATTTCAACTTGCCGCTCTCGTTCCTTTGTTACTTCCACCAACGTTGTTTGCAAAAGATGTTCGATGACGAATTGTTCAGTACGTGATTTTTCAGGAATCAATTCAGCCGGAGGAATTGTCGATGAATCGTTTTGTGTTTTCGGTGTTAAATCAAGCAGCAATGTTGGTTCTTTTATACTCAAAATTCCATCTGCATCAGTCCGAACAAGTAGAATCCGTTTGTTCAAAATATTCCCGATTCCGTCCTGAATTTGCGCAACATAAATGTCAAGATGATACGGTGCTTTTGTGTGAAGATCAAAGAATACAGCCCCTTGTTCCATCGGTTCTGCGGATTTAGTCTCAACACATTGACGCAACGCCTCGAATAGCGGATGCCCCGGCGTAACCCAATCACTTCGGGCATCGTCTTCCAAAAGTTTCCGATCAAATACGATCTGTTTGTAATCGGTTCCAAGTTTTCCGTATCTTGATTCCAGTTGCTCTCCGATTCGTTGAATTGCTTGCGGTAATTTGCCAACACGAAAAGTATTCGGTTTAATCTCTTTCAGTGAAATTTTTGTTTCAGCGGCAACATCATTAAAAAACAACTCAATAACTTCAGGAACAAGCCTCCGTTCCTTTGCCTCCGCATATTTACCAACGATGACAGAAAGATTCAGTTCCCGCTTTGCCAACCCTTCAAGAGTCGAATGAGTGATTTTACGAAAATGTTCAATATTGATTTCCTGAACGATTCGATCTTTCAATCCGTTTTCCGTCTGGTTTTTGGCGTACATTTCCCGCACCATTTTCTCAAGTTGGTTCGATGGGAAAACGTCGCCGAGAACATTGAACACTTTTCCTGTTTGATCCGGATCGATGTCTTTTTCGATATTGTGTAATCGGTCAAAAAGTTTTTGTAATACGCGTCCTTCGCGGGTATTTGTTGAAACGAAATTCTGGATCAAACATTCTTTTTCCTGACCATAACGATGGATACGTCCCATTCGTTGCTCCAGCCGTACAGGATTCCAAGGAATATCGTAGTTTATCATAAGCCAACAGAATTGTAGGTTAATGCCTTCTCCGGCTGCTTCTGTTGCAACAAGAACTTGGGCTTCCTCCCGAAATTCTCGCTCGGCATAAATTCGCGTCCCCTTTGTGTCACGATCACCAACCTTCATTCCTCCGTGAATTTGCGTTACCAAAAGTCCCCAACTCCGTAACTTACCAACCAAATAATCCAACGTGTCTTTGTGTTCTGTAAAAATGAGCATCTTCATCTTCGGATCACTGAAAAGACCTTTGTCGGTAAGAATATCTTTCAGTTTTGCCAATTTCGTTTCGATTTCCTGTTGTTCGGCAATCCGTGCTTTTTGAACCAGCTTATCAAGTGACAACATTTCTTCTTTTAACGTTACCGGATCAATTGAAAGAACATGTCCTTCTAAGTGTTCCATGACTTCCGCTTGCTCTTCATCCGTCAAGTCATCGTAATCGTCTGGTAATTTACTATCGATTTGATCTTGTCGAAATTTTTCGGGATTGTCCAAAATTTTCTTTCGGCGATCGCGCATCCGCTCCAACGTACATCGAACAGCATAAATGCTCGACGCAAACCGCCGCTGAAGCATTGCCATTGTAAATCCTAAAGCGCGATTGGCGGCGGTATTATTTTCACTCGCTTTAACTGACTGTTCTTCAACAAAGTCTGTGAGTTTGTCGTACAGATCCATTTCCGCGTCGCTGATTTGAAATTCGACGGTTTTGACTTCGCGTCGGGTGAACAGTCGTTTTGATTTTCCTGTTTGCGGATCAGGAAACGTAACGAGAGCTTCCTTTGTCCGCCTCAGATAAAACGGTGCGGATTGTTTTTTCATTGCCTCTTTCAGGCTTGTAACGTTACCATAGACATCGCGGTCAAGAAGTTCAAGGAATAAACAAAAACCGTCCGGGTCGCCTCGATGTGGAGTTGCCGTCATTAAAAGATAGTGGTCGGTCAATTTTGAGAGTTTTTCTCCGAGTTCATACGCGAGAGTTTTTTTGTCTCTGCTAACGGCACTCATTTTGTGAGCTTCATCCACAATAATCAAATCCCAATGACTACGCAGTAAACTGGCATTGGCATCTTCAATTCTTGAAACCCACGAAATTGATGTAATGACTTGGTTCTTTTCTTGCCAAGGATTCGTACCGTAATTGGCGCGAAGAACATCGCCCCGCATCAATTCAAATTGTTCGCGGAATTTTTCTTTGAGTTCGCGTTGCCACTGAAACGATAGATTTGCCGGTGTAATGATGAGGGTTCGTTTTACAAGCCCGCGAATTTTCAACTCTTTGAGTAGAAGCCCTGCCATAATAGTTTTACCTGCACCCGGATCATCCGCCAAAAGAAAACGGATTCGCGGCGAACGAAGAAAATAATCATAAACAGCTTCCAACTGATGCGGCAACGGATCAACACGAGCAATAGATAACGCAAAATAAGGATCATATTCATAAGCAAGAGCAAGCCGCCGCGATTCAATTCCAAGCCGAAACAATCTTGCATCGCCTTCATAAAGACGATCAACATCTGAACATTCCAGTTGATCGATTTGTGATTTATTAAGAATCACCTTATACGCTTTTCCGGTTGAGCAACCGCTCCCGAATACTTTATGGGATTCCCCCAACAGTTCAATACGAGTAATCCTAACCGGTTCAGGAAACAGATTCCCCCGAACAATCACATCGTTCTTCAATTGAGAAAGTTGCATCAACGTATTGGCAAAAAGGAATTTAGTTGCGAGATGCAACTGTTGATATTTCAAATTTATGATTTATGGTTGTGTGGGAATTGTGTAGGAATATGAACGCCGTGATATTGCCGAAAGACAACGCCTTACCGTTTCAATTTGTTGGAGTACGTTGTTTGTTTTATTGTTTGCGGGTATCAAAAGCGACGAAAGCACGATATCGGCAATCAGAATTTCGCGGCAACAGTAATACCAAGCAGGTCAATAAACATGAAGGTTTTCTAACTCATTCTCGCTCATTGATTCATTGCGACATTATTACAGACGGGACAATCGTTGTAAAGAGCGGAGTCAATTCCCTGTCGAAAACTAATTATACTTCCGGCGATCATAAAACTGACGTTTGGTAGGTGAGGCGTTAGGCGTGAAGAAAGCTGGAGGCATTAGGCAGCGATCTCTGCCTAATGCCTCAAGTCTTCCCGCCTCTGCGGGGTAAAAACATACATTTATGACCGCCGAAAGTATGATTTTGCTGCAACAGATTTAATTAAATGTTATTCAATAATCGTTTGCAGTGTTTTGTCGCATTTTTTGGGCGGCTTCGCGGGATATTTTTGTACGATAAATCCATAATACATTGCTGATAATGCACACAGTTGTCCGGCAACTTTTCATAACATATCAAGCGGATCTACGTCAATAATCCATTGAATTTTATCCGGCGTTTTTATTGATGCGGATGTTTTGCGGACAACATTTAATAATTGCTCCGAATTTTTACCA
>JAISQS010000496.1 GCA_031274045.1 Planctomycetaceae bacterium
ACTCGGTTTTGCGTTGCCACCCTGATGACGTTGAGATTATCAGCCAGCCGACGGAGGGAAAATAAAATGTTACTCAAACACCTTTACGACTTCGCGATTTCGCGCAACTTGCTTGACGATTTGGCGTTCAAATCCGATGTTCCGGTTCGATGGATTATTCCACTCGACAGCAGTGGTCAATTGAAAGGCAGCGGGCTTATTGAAACACTCGGTACCGAATCCGATGGAGCATCTAATCGCGGAAAACTTTATTCAGTCCCGAAAACTACACGCGCCACCAATAGCGGTGAAGTCGCTGATTTTCTTGTCGATGACATCGGCGCAATTTTCGGTTTGCGCACCAAATTTGACAAAGATAAAGCATCTGGCAAAGTCAAGCCGGAAAAAGAAAGTGTCATAAAAAAACGCAAAGCCAAAAACGCTGATTTCTGGCGACAAATTCAAATTGCCAACGACGCGATTAAAGATGATAGTTTGTTCGCAATTTTGCAGTTTAGGGAAAATAACAAAAATAATCCGCTTCCTTTTATTCACTTGAACGCTGACGGAACCGCGTGGCTGGTGAAAACGGCAACGGGAGACGAGAAAAAACTCGGTAATGATTTTTTTGGGTTTTCTGTCGATGGACAAATTATTTTCATTCAGGAAAACATTCGCGCTTACTGGAAATCGGCAGTTGAGAAAGAACTCGCGGAAAACGAAAAAAACGCGCTAAAAGGCGTTTGTCTCGTTACTGGACAAACGGATGTTTCATTGGCAAGAACACATATTCCGATGATTACAGGTTTGCCTAAAACGCATAAAAAAGACCAAATAAAATCACGAGGAATTGTTGGTTTCGACAAGCAAAGCCCTGCATTCTCTTCCTATGGTTTTTCACAAGCATATAATGCGCCGACTTCGATAATGGCAAGTAAAGCGTATTTGGCAGCACTTCAATATCTGACCGGTAAAGATGATCACTGGTTACCAATGGGGAAGTATTGGTTTTGTTTTTGGGCTAAATCCAGCGACGATGTTTCTTCGCGTATGGGAAAACTTCTAAAACAACCAGACACGCGAACAATTCGTAATTTTCTGGTTTCGCCTTGGAGCGGATTGCCGAAACCGCCGCCAGCAGACGATAAGTTTTTTACTTTCTCATTCACCGCTTCGGGACCGAGATTGGTTATTAAAACTTGGTCGAAAAAACCGCTGAAAGAGGTGGAATTATCTCTCAAACATTGGTTTGAAGATTTAATGATTGATACTGTGGCACAATTAGACGACAGTAATAAATCGGTACTTGGTATTCCACAATTAGCGAATATTACATTGCCATTAAAACAGGAAACAAGGCGACTTATTCCTGATATTGATAAACTTCAACCTGAAATTTTGTCGCAGCTTTACCGTGCCGCGCTCGAAAATACCGCGCCAACCGTTGCGCTTATTAAGCCCGTTCTCAATCAACTGCACTCGCGACTTCTTGACAAAGATTACAAAATCATTTATGATGAAAGTCGTTTTGCTTTATTGAAACTTATTCTTAACCGTAACCGAAAGGAGAATGAAATGAAAATTAAACCCGAACTCACTGTCGACACCGACGATGCGGCTTACAACTGTGGGCGTTTGCTCTCGGTCTTTGCCGCAGCGCAAAGAAAAGCACTTCGTAAATCCGATGGTTTTTCCAGCGTGGCAGAACGCTTCTATGGAACCGCCAGTGTCTCACCGGCGAGTGTATTTCCAAGGTTGTTCGCGCTCAATCGCCATCATCTTGAAAAAATAAGCAAATCAAGAAACGGTGCCGAACGTTTTCTTAAAGAAAAAATTTGCGCTATTTGCGCGAATTTTAAATCAAAAGGCGACGGACTTCCGCCAGAATTGCCGCGAATTCTTACCCTCCAAGAACAAGGTAGATTTGCGCTCGGCTTCTATCAACAACAAGCCGCTGATGCAATTGCTCGTGATGAAGCGTGTGTTTTGTTTTACCTCAAAGAAACCAATCCGACCACATATAACGAAGTCGTCGAATTGCGTGAAAAAGACCCAGCTGCTTTTTCAGAACGAGTGAATTCGCTGATCAATCCGGCGCGAGAATGGGCGAATCAAAAACGCAAGGAACAAAATGTTGACCAGACCGCCCCCAATTTATTTGTTGAAGAGTAATCTACTCTTATCCTATGTATTCATAAACACATTTAACGAAAGGAATTTGCTATGACTAATCCACTCACTAACCGACATGACCTGCTGTTGCTGTTTGAAGTAACCAACGGCAATCCCAACGGCGATCCCGATGCCGGTAATATGCCGCGCATCGACCCAAACACAAATCGCGGCATCGTTACCGATGTTTGTCTCAAACGGAAAATCCGCAACTTCGTGGAATTGTTTCCGAAAGATCGCGAAAAATCGGACACAGGCACCGACGACAAAAAATCCGGTAACGGCTTTAACATTCTCATTAAGCAAGGCGGCTGTATTGAAACCGAACAAAAAAACGCCATTGTCAAGGCGAATGATGAAAGCAATAAACTCGACGGCAAATCGACCGTAGAAAAAGCCAAAAACTGGCTTTGTCGTGAATTTTTTGATGTCCGCACTTTTGGTGGGGTTCTCTCGACCGGCGATGATGTATTTAAGGGTTCCGCTTTCGGGCAAGTTCGTGGTCCGGTTCAAATTACTTTCGGACAATCATTTCACCCGATTACGCCGCTTGAAATTCCAATTAGCATTTGTTGCCCAAGAAATGAGGCAAAAGGGGAAAAAGGACAGCAACCAACGGAAGAAAAAATAGCGAAAATCATCATCGCCCAAACAGGCATTCAGGGACGAAAGCATATTGTCCCTTACGCGCTCTATGCCGCCAAATGCTATGTGTCGCCGTCTTTCGCAGAGAAAACCGGCTTTACAACAGATGACTACGATTTGCTCATTGATGCCATTCTGCACATGTTCACCGAAGACCCATCGGCGGCTCGCAGCGAAATGGTAGTGCGTGGTCTCTACGATTTCGAGCATATCGGCACGCACGCCGACGATACGGATGGTGCGCAGAAAAACCAAAACTTGCGTGAAACACGTCTTGGTTGCGCGCACGCTCACGAACTCTTTGAAGGCATCAATATTTCGTTGAAAGATGGCAAGGAATTTCCCGAATCCTTCGCTGATTACGAAGTCGTGAATACTTGGACTGAAACAACCTTGCCAAAAGGCGTTAAACTTCATCTTCGTCATAATGGTGAAACTGTCCTTTCGTCAAAATAATGAAGGATAAATAATCATCGGAGACAAAATAATGTCGCAACTTAGTTTCTTGTTTTCGTGTGTTGAGTTTTATGCTGAACACACGAATCGTGCAAGTACGGAGATTTATCCTCTATTTGCCAGTAGTGGTCTTTAAATTGGCTACAGTCAGATTATGAAGACCTACACTGTTTGTCGTTTGAATATCTTATGGGGCTATTTGACGAATTTTACAACCGCAAGATAAAGTAATGCAATGAGTGCTCTCCGTTTATTTCACTGCGTAATTATTTGTTTAATTTTCAATGGAGGCGAGTATGCATCCGGAAGACCAATTTGTTCCAATCTCCGGGTTATCGCAACTTGCATTTTGTGAACGCCGTTGTGCATTAATTCATTTGGAGCAAATTTGGACGGAAAATGTTCTTACTGCGGATGGGCGGCTTATGCACGAAAAAGTCCACTCCAACGAAGATGAAACACGCGGCGATTTACGAATCGTTCGTAATTTGCCGCTTCATTCCAAGCGTCTTGGTATTGCCGGTTATTCGGACGTGGTGGAGTTTCACCGCAACGAAAATGCAACCCTCCAATTGCCGAAACACAAAGGAACTTGGTTCGTTTATCCGGTTGAATACAAACGCGGTACAAAAAAATCCTTCAAGTCCGATTCAATTCAACTTTGCGCCCAAGCCCTTTGTCTTGAAGAAATGTTACAAACCGAAATCAAAGAAGGAGCTTTGTTTTACGGGAAAACAAAATCCCGTGCCAATGTCATATTTGACGACACATTACGTACAAAAACAGAATATCTCGCGTTGCGTTTTCATCAACTCATGGACAGCGGTGAAACTCCGCCGCCCAAAGCCGGTACGCATTGCAAGCAATGTTCTCTTGTCGATGATTGTATGCCGCAACTTTCCGGCAAGGCGTTGTTGTATATCGATAAAATGCTCGAACAAACACTCGCACAATAAACCTTTATTTATGAAACCGAATCTTTGCCAATGAAACAGCTCGGCAATACGCTTTATATCACCAAACAGGAATCCTACGTTTCCCGTGACGGAACCAATATCGTCATCTCTTGTGAACATAAAGAGTTGTTGCGTTTGCCGATTCATACCATCGCAAGCATTGTTTGTTTTGGAAACGTTTTGGTAACGCCTTTTGCATTGGGGCTGTGCGGCGAAAGTAATGTAACGGTATCATTTTTGACGGAAAACGGACATTTTTTAGCAAGAGTGTCCGGCAAGCAGTCCGGCAATATTTTGTTACGACGTGCACAACATCGATTGAGTACAAATTCAGACGGTATTTCACTTGCTGCCCGTTCTTTTGTTTCGGCGAAAATTGCAAATTGCCGCACGATTTTGTTGCGATTTACTCGTGACCATTCGCCGACGGATTCCTCAAAGATGGATGCGGTGATTCGTTCTCTTGAAAATTCGTTGCAAGAATTAAAGCGTTCGCAACCGATAGAGCGGATTCGTGGAATTGAGGGCGATACGGCGAAAAATTATTTTAGTGTTTTTGATCAATTGATTTTAAGCAACAAGAAAGATTTTTATTTCAATGAA
>JAISQS010000676.1 GCA_031274045.1 Planctomycetaceae bacterium
TTAATAAGGGGATAAGGGCGCGGATTAGGGGGGACATTGTGTTACTAAGGGAGAAGGAATCGGTAACCAGTTGCGGATTGGTTAAGACTCAATATTGGTTATACAAATTTTCACGATGACATTAAAAAAAGGAATTATCAAGTGCAAAAAGTATATCTGATGTAATACAATGCTACTAATGTTGTTTTGTTGGGAAAAATAAGGTTGTAAATAAGGTCGATTAGAGCGGATATTGCGCTGATACATTATTACTTTTTTTGCTGCGGCTCAGAACGAACAACAGGTCGCTTAACCGATTCAGGTACATTAGAAGTGTTGGAGAGAGTTTTTGGTCGATTTGTTTTAGCTCAACTAAACGCCTTTCGGCTCGCCTGCAAATTGTGCGGGCAAGATGCAAAAACGCGGATACTTTGCCCTCGCCCGCTATCACAAACTCAGTCAATCGCGGCAACCCGTCACCCGACTCGTCAATATCCAACTCAATACGATTTACGTTTTCTTGCGTAATGTAACATCGCGAGCCGTCCGGCGCGGCAACCTCAGAAAGAAAGTTGATCAACTCTTTTTGAATACGGCAAATTATATCGCAAAAGTGCTTGTCCGATTCGATTGTCCGCGTTATTCCAAGCACTGCCGACAGCTCGTCAATTGTTCCGATGACCTCGATTCGCAAATCGCTTTTTAGCACACGAACCCCGTACAAAAGCGAAGTCTCGCCCCCGTCGCCGCCGCGTGTATAAATACGAAATTCACTCATCTGAAATTGCACCAAGCTCAGTTAAATATCAGTCAGCCGACTTGACGTAACTTGACTCCGCCACAATCGTAACGATGGCAAAATCATCACCGCATCGGCTTCAGAATACTATCGACATTGACTCAATTTGCGCACAAAAAAGCTCGTTGTGAAGTTGCACAACCGCTAATCACGCAACATACTCATCATCTTTGTCAATACCAGCTTCCCTACGTCCTTCAGAAACCGCATCGGCAAGACAACGCATGATAACTTCAATTGATCTTATTGAGTCGTCGTTGCCCGGAATTATCAAATCGACTTCGTCGGGATCGGAGTCGGTGTCGATCAATGACACTGTTACGATACCGAGTTTTTGTGCTTCCTTTACAGCGTTCTTCTCTTTTTTCGGGTCGACTATGACCATTGTTTCGGGGAATCTCGCCATATCGCGTATACCGTTTAGGTTTCGGTACATTTTTCGGTATTCGCGTTGTAGAGAGGACTGCATTTTTTTTGAGTAGGAATGCAGTTGTTCGCCGCCGAGTATTTCTTCGAGTTCTTTGAGGCGGTTTAGTCGGGATCGTATGGTTGGGAAATTTGTCAAAGTCCCTCCAAGCCACCGGTCAGCCACGTATGGCATTCCGCAACGTGCGGCTTCGGTTTTAATCGATTCTGATGCTTGGCGTTTTGTCCCGACAAATAAGATCAGGCTTCCCTGTGCGGCAACCTGCTTCAGATATTTTTTTGCCCGCAAAATACCGCGAACGGTCTCGCGAACATCAATAATGTGGATTAACTTGCGGCGACCATAAACGTAAGGTCGCATCTTCGGATTCCACATACTCGCACGGTGTCCAAAATGAACTCCCGCGTCAATCAATTCCTGTACTGATACAGGAGCAGAAACTTGCGTCATAAATTTCGCTTTCTAATGTTGATTCCGTCGGCACATTGTCTTTGGTTGTCTGTCAAAAAACGGAACATTACAACAAAAAATCATAACAACCTTCTCTTGACTCATTCCGGCAACGTTTTGGAACCAGCAATCTTTACGGTCTGAAAATAAAAAATCGTCTTGCCCAATGGACCGGACAAAAAACAAAACGAATCGGTCAACTTGACCACAAACATCCAAACCCAATTGACCACAAAGCCAACCGAAATTTGAAAAAGCCGCGAGAGTTTATCAGACATTCACATTCCGTCAACAGGGGGGAGACAATATTTCACATGACGGCGACGCAATGTTTATGGGGGAATATTTCAAACTTCACTTGCCGCAAAGGGCATAAAGATCATTCAAAGAACGCTATTAAATTCCTTGCGAACTTTTGCGAACTTTGCTGTAAAAATCCTTTACAAATACACAATAAAAATTAGCGAACTTAATACTACTAAATCGAAGCCCGACAAAAAATGACGTAATCAGGAATTTTTGTTATAGTTTTGTTGTATTTTGTTTGAGTTGGAATAGTGTTTCGTTGTTGTTTGGGTTTGTTGTTTTTTTATTTTTTTGGTCTGGTTCGTCTGTGGGCAATAGCGGGACGAAAAATTTCGATAACGATGTCAAAGGCACAATCGGCGCGTTGTCCGGCGCGAAGACCGATAAGATTGTGTGATACGAGACCGGTTGGCGATTGTTCTTTGGCATGGCAACCATCATTGGTTGCGTTTGGACTCCGTCTCCCAAATTTATCATAAGGACATTGTCAATATTCTCCGACACTGAGGGCCAGAAAATTGCACCGTCGCGGCGGAGTTGATAATTGAATATGCAGGAGCCGAACGGATACTCCGAACGAGGCGAATCGAGCAACGACGCAGGCGTGACAGTCAACGCGAATTGTTGCACAAGACGATGAAAAAAATTTCGTTCAATAGCACCATCTATCACCTCCATCCAACCATCCGCCGATAACATACCATCACCCAAAACAGCTTCATTGACTTGCAAGCCCTTGACCTTGCCGCGAATTCCAAAGTAACTTCCATCTGGCAAAACTTGCGTAATATCAATATCATTGAAGAATACGTTGCGCAAACTATACGTCCAATTTGAATCCGCACCATAACCAAACCGCTCCGTACTCGCCGTAATTTCGCCAAGAAATCTTGCGGGTAATTGACCAAAAACACGGAATTGCGGACAAAATAACGAAACAAACTCACACGGCAACGGTCTACTACCCGTCTTCAAACTAACAGATAAATTACGCGAATTTCGCCTGCGAACCACCGACACAAATTCACGTTCCGTCTCCGAAACCACCGGTATCAAAAAACTCCACTCCGACCTAACCGCCGACTCCGTTTGATAAAGATTCCCAACAACAAACCGCGTCTCAAACCGCTCCAAACTCGTTGCCAAAACCGTAACCTCATCCATCGTCACCAACACCGGCTCACCGGAAAGCTCAAACATATTCGACAACAAACTCGACAAACCATCACGCAACTCCAAACCAACATCATAATCACCAATTCCACCGCTAACTCCACCACTGACACCACCGCCAATTCCACCGCTAACTTGATCACGCTGCTTAAGATCAACAACAGAACGCACAACAGAAATATGCCAAAAACCATCACGACGACCAGAAACTCCCCCCCAAAAACCGCGCGACTTGCCGCTAAAAAAATTTAACACCGACGTAAATATTCCGCCGGAAAAATTAGATTGCGAATACGAATCACTAACTTGCAAACCAACTGCTCCCGGAAATAAACGACTCCTATCCTTCGCTGCTGTAATATAAGTAACATCAACCTCAGATGCCGAAAAAAACGGCTTGCGCGACTCGCGGCAAAAAAAACGGACTTTACGCAAACGAACCTTGTTAAATTTACGATAATCAACAGAACCAATCTCACACGTAAGACCAGTACGCAACGAAATCACTTGCTCAAATAAATAAACATTCGTCGGTAACTTGCGCAAAAAAATCCCAGCCGTTATAAGCAATGTCAATAACGGACAAAATACAAAAAATATCAACACCAAAATAAATTTACGCGTGTTTTCGTGCAAGTGATTGTACCTTAATTGTTGATTGCTGATTTTAGATTGTTGATTGTGATTTTGTCTTAAATTTACCGTAAAATTTTAAATCTCAAATCACGAATCAGCTCTTATTCAGCACTTACATTGATCATTGAGCATTGCTTCTAGTATTGTGATTGCTAGTACGTTTTGTGCGACGACGCTTGCTGCAGGTACGGCGCAGACATCGCTTCTTTCGTATGTTGCGTTCGATTGTTTTTTTGTGTTCCAATCGATTGACTTGAGCGGCAGCCGCATTGTTGGAATCGGTTTCATTGCACATCGGACAACAATAGTTGATCCGTTTGATATGCCTCCTTCTATTCCTCCGGCGTTATTTGTGCGTCGGTAATAACCTTGATTGGCGGAGGATTTTTGTGCTTCGTCGTATCCTATTGGGTCGTGCATTTTTGAGCCGCGTGTTTTTGCAGCCGCAAAACCTAATCCGATTTCGACTCCTTTGATAGCTTGAATTGACATTATGTTCATTGCAATTTTCGCGTCGAGTTTTTGATTCCATTGTGTGTGTGAACCGATTCCGATTGGTACATTGAACGCGCGTATCTCAATTAACCCGCCGACAGAATCTCCGCCTAATGTCGCGTCGTCAACTATCTCTCTGAATTTCGCCTCACGATTCGCCGCGATAGAATCCGAAAAAGCAGTGTAAAATTCACTGCCGTTACGTCTGGATAAAAGTTCACTTGGGTCAAGCAAATCAATCTCCCGCTCAAATTCACGCTTTTGCAATTCATCCCAACTTGAATCCGCGTCACCAATACTACGGACAAAACCAACAACCGCTATCCCTTTTGATTCAAGATACTGATTCGCCAACGCACCGGCAGCAACACGCGCAGCCGTCTCACGCGCACTTGCCCGCTCCATGATCGGACGAATCGGCAACCCAAATTTAACCGCACCAGCCAAGTCAACATGACCCGGACGCGGATTAACTATCTCCGGCGCAGAATCAATACGGCTATCCTTGTTCACAATCCAAAACGACAACGGCGCACCGGTCGATTTACCTTGCCAAATTCCTGTCAATATCTCAATTTTATCCGCCTCAATTTGTTGCCTGCCGCCGCGACCATAACCGCCCTGCCGCCGCCGTAACTCAAAATTTATCTTGTCAACATCTATCAAAAATCCCGACGGAAAACCCTCAATAAATGCCAAAAGCCCACGACCATGAGATTCACCAGCAGTTCTATATTCCATATTTTTGAAATGTTATAAATAACGGGTTGAGCGCAAGTGAAACAAGCCCGCTTGAGTTGATATGAGATGTCATTGAGCGGGCTGTATTGGCTTGCAGTTATCGTTGCGCTAATTTAGATTTTTTTTCGGATGAAATTTTGCGTTAAAAATTTTCGGATCGGTATTGTCAACAATTTGACAATCCGCATGATTCGTTTCGGTACAATTTGGAATAGTACAAATTTTCTCTTTTGAGTTGGGCTGAGTGTTTATTGGTTGTGTTGTGGTTTTGTTATTTTGATTTGTGTTATGTGAAATTTTTTGTATGTTGATTATTTCTTGAAATCCTGCGGGCAAATTATCAGGTAGATTGGTGTTTTTTGGTTGAGGGGAGGTTGTCGGAATTGGTGCGGGTTGAGTGGATGCTGTTTCAATTTTGCTCGTATCGAGATTCAAATTTGCAGTGACGTATGGGCTTGTTTTATTCTGATTCGAGAATAGCGGCGCGAGTTCGCTGTTTTTGATTAGAGGCAAATTTTTTGCGGCGAGCTGAATCCAGTCAATTAATTTATGATACTCATTTGATTCGACATTGAACGGCGGCGCGTAACCCGAATGAGGAACAACCAACATACTCAACAACCGGCTGCGCATCGGATAACTCATATCAATATGCGAAATACATTCGTTCAAATTGTATTGCGTATTCTTTGCATTCGGCAACTGACCGCAAATAAAACGAAACTTTTTTGTACCGCCAAAAATGCCGTTTTGTTTAGCGTTGTCAATCCCATGACAATTAGACATCGCACAATTTTTCACAATAATCGGCTGAACATGCAAGGCAAATTGATCGGCGAGATTTTTTGCCGTTTTAATTTGAATTGTATCTGATTTTGCGGTGTTCAATTTCGCGGTGTCCAAATTTGCTGTGGCGTTTATTATTTTGTCGTTATTTGCGGAGTTGATGCCGGTCGGTTTTTTGTCAATAGTGTTGGCAAGTTTCTTTTTGACCGCAATAATTCCATCTTTTATTACGTCTGCTGTAATGTTGTCCGCAGCAACCATACCCGCGTTCTCATATTCAACAATCGCTTCATGCAAAAAATTATTTGAGACGCACCATTGGGCAAAACGTATCAGCTCAATACTGTCTGTCGGATTGAATTGAGTCTTTCTGTATTGATAGATATCGTTCCTTGAATTACCGATAAATTCGACGTTTTGTGCCGGAACTTTAACGCTGACGTTGCTCGTTTTGATGTCGTAAGTTTTACCGTCAAATTTCGCTTTGCCCTCAATAATATAGTTCGTTCGCAACAAGTAATATTTGATTTCGCCTTTGTTCATTACCATATTTTGCGGCGCAACTTCAATATTACCAACCAAAGATTTATTAAATTGTGAACCGTTTGGTAATTGTGAACCGTTTGGTTGTAGCGAAGATATTTCTTGTGATTGTGAATTTGGCGTATCGATTTTTTGTTGCGCGGGCGATTCTTGCGCGGGCAATTTTTGCACGCATACAAAAAATGCGAATGAGATGATGACAAAAATTGTAATCACAACACGCGAGAAAAATATGTCGTCGGTTTTTTGATAATTCATAAGAACAAATAAAAATGATTGGAGTGAGGTTTAATCAAACTGTTTAATATACGCAACAATTTTATGAGACGCTTTTATATTTTTATGTTGGCGCATCGACACGAAACAATTGCTTATGGACACTATCAAATTCTTTCTAACACAGTCTACTTCTGCCTCAAACAGCCAGCACATCAGTTCAAAGCATTCTGAAAATCTTTGATCGATTTGCAGGTTGCCGCAGTTCGCACTAACGACAATAACTTACCAGCATCTTGTTGTTCGCGTATTGCGTCGACTTTTTTGTGGATAGGTTTAGGGACACTCTTGAACCGCTCGTTAAGAATCGCGACGACAGCTTCTGCCCCAACCTTGGCTTCACCTTCGGCTTTGCCCTCGGCTTTACCTTCGGCTTTACCTTCGGCTTTGCCCTCGATTTTACCTTCTAACTTCTTTTCGTCAAAAATTGACATTATCATATCTTCTTTCTCCTTTCCTTTTAATACGGTACCTATTGTTTGATCGAGCAATTGCTCGTTCAGTTTTTTTCCACGCGATTTCAAAAATTTCTCAAACA
>JAISQS010000047.1 GCA_031274045.1 Planctomycetaceae bacterium
ATTATCAGGATTTGCGCAGATAGCTTTCATTATATTTCGGCTCTTTTATATTTTTTTGTTTGTGAACTAACATAAAATAATAAAGGAGTTTTTGTAAAATCGAACCGTAATTGGTAACCAATTGCGAATTGGTTTGAGTAATGTTGATTGGTTTTTTATGCGATGTAAGACGACAATTTATCGTAACATGCTTTTATATATTTTTTTTTACACATCAACAAGAAACGATAAAAGGGACTATATTTCTTCATCTGCGAATATCTTTAAAATCTGTGTCATCTGTGTGCTTACAAATTGCGCAAATAAGATGCCCCCACAAAAAACAAAATAATCAAGATTTTTAATACAGACAAAAAACAATCCGCAACAAGAAACCAAATTTTTCCTTCACTTGATAAGTGCGAATAATTTTTAACAACAAACTATTATTTTTTTATGATTAACAATTTAACTTGGACATTTATTTGTTTTGGGATTGGAATCTTTTTTGGGTTGATGGAGTTGTTTGTTCCATCTGGTGGTGTTTTATCTTTTTTGACGTTGGCGGCGGTGATTGCGAGTCTTGTGTTTGCGTTTTTGCATGATACTTTTTTTGGTGCGGTTTATGTGTTTTCGCTTGTTTTGGTGTTGCCGTGTTTATTTTGGTTGGCGGTCAAGGCTTGGCCTCATACATTGATTGGTCGTCGGGTTTTGCTTAATCCGGAGGATGATCCGGCATTGCGACCGAACGCGGATTTGTTGGCAATCAAGCAAATGGTCGGCAAGCAAGGCATCACACGCAGCAGGATGGTGTTTTCAGGTCAAATTGAAATCGATGGACAACGTTACAGTGCAGTTAGCGACATGGAGATGCTTGATGCGGGAGTGCAAATAGAGGTGGTTGGACTGGATGGTATGACAATGCTAGTCCGCCGAAAAGAAGATAACACAAACAACAAAAAAACAGACCCAACGAATCAAACTCCAAACAAAATATCAGAACCAATAACAATAGAAGACCCATTCGTATAAAAGACAAAAGTAGGCGCAGCCGACAATAGCCGCGAAGCGGCGCGGACTGGAACGCGGGCATCCCGCCCGCCTAAGTGCATTAGGAAACCGAACGAGTTTGGAAGGAACGCCAAGACGTGTTGGAGAACATTTGCCAACCCGTTTTGGCGTTCAGTTCAAACTTGTTCGGTTCTATTACGCACAGAGGCGGGCGGGACGCCCGCGTTCCAGTCCGTCGCCGCTTCGCGGCGAACTTATGTGGTATAACGAGGACGTTGTCCTACGCTATGATATTTTGCCCTTTCAGGGCGTTGATGCAGCGTATTGATACGATGTATCGATAAAAGACAAAGTAGAGACGCAATGCCTTGCGTCTCCACAAATCAGTAACTTGCGCCTCTATAAATCATGGTGATTGTAATTGAAAAGGGAATTTTCAAGTGCAAAAAGTATATCAGCAATAAAGCAATGCCGAGTAAAAATTCACCTACCAACAAAGCAGGTAAAACCGTCAGCACAATGCTAAACGAAAAGTCAAACAGTATTTTGCGCAACGAGAAAGCAAATTTTGTAAAATGTATGAATTAACAAAAGCAGAACGAAAAATTTTGGATGGTATTAAAAAGAAGCCTTACATGAAAAAGACGATTGACCTGATTGAAAGTTTCGTCCGGCAGTCTAAACGTAAACCACAAGCAGCGTATAAAAATGTATTTGATGAGATTTGCCGTATTCTTTATGAAGCCAAAGATTATGTGGACTCGTATCTTGCTGACCGGAAAATAAAAGGTGTGATACGGGATGAAAAACAAGCGATGAAACCCATTGCCGGAAATTCTTTTTCGCAAGCAATTATTTATACTTTTTTGAAAAACAAAGAATTGGGAAATATTAATACAAATATTTTTATAACAAGTAAACCGGCTTCGGTTCCATCATTTGATACGATTGCCGTAATAAATGTCGATAATGAAGCTCAAAAACCGGATTGCGATTTGGTTATTTATTCGCTGAATGAAGATGCCTCATTAAAAAAGTGTATGATTTTGTCATTAAAAACTTCGTTACGGGAAAGAGCCGGTCAAACTTATAAATGGAAACTTTTGATGGAGATAGCAATGTCAGACTGTGCGATCAAGGAAAAGTATCACATCTCTTATAATCCCGCCACAATACCTTTAGTCTGTTTTGCAACAGTAAATTTTTATGATGAAATAAATAATCCCCAACATCGCGGAATGTTCAAGTTTTTTGATAGATCGTTTATTGCTAAAAAGGTTGATGCAGATTTTATTACAAAAATGTCGTGTCTTCCTGATTATATCAATGAGGTTTTGTTATGAAATATCCTGTTATCAGAAATACTCAATACGATTATTTGGGACAATCTTATGCGTCTTTGTATCCAAACCTGCATAAGTATCCGGCAACGATGTTACCCCAAATCGGAATTGATATTTTAAGGGAATTTAAAATTTCAAAGGGCAGCCTTCTTGATCCTTACTGCGGTTCCGGTTCTTCTTTTGCCAGCGGGTTAGAATGCGGTTTAACCGAAATGACGGGTTATGATATTAACCCATTGGCGGTGTTAATATCGAAAGTAAGATTTACGCAGTTGCCCATTCCCGAAACAACTGAAGTTCGACAAATTTTCCGAAACAATCTATATGAATTTTTGAAAGACGAAAGCAATATAAAAAAATTGAAGAGACCGCCAATTACAAATATTCAATTTTGGTTTTCAGAAGAAGTCATCACCAACTTAACCATTCTTAAACATTTTATTGATAAAATTAAAAACGAACAAATCAAAAATTTTTTCCTAATTCCATTTTCTGAAACTGTACGAGAATGTTCTTATACGCGAAATTGCGAGTTCAAACTTTACCGGATGAAATCGGAAGATATGCTTCATTTTAATCCCGATGTTATTGGAGTATTTTTTAAGAAATTGGAAGACACGATTTATTTGTACACGAATTTTTATTCTGATAAGTTAGAGAAAAATGTAAAAATTGATGTACACGCTTCGGCATTTCAACCGCAAAATAAAATTTTTGATGTAGTATTAACGAGTCCGCCTTACGGTGACAGCCGGACAACAGTTGCCTACGGGCAGTTTTCAACTTTTTCCAACGAATGGTTCGGAATTAAAAACGCTCGAAAAATCGACAAAATGTTGATGGGCGGAGGAAAAGCCGGATACATGGTTTCAGAAGGACTTATTGCTGACTATATCCATCAGATTAGCAAAATTGATTACAAAAGAGCATTGGAAGTTTCCGCATTTTATAATGACTTGAACCGTTCAATACAAAAAGTTGCCGGTTGCTTAAAAAAGAAGGGAAAGGTGATTTACGTTGTCGGAGATAGGATTGTTAAAAATGTTCAACTCCCGACAGACCAATTTATCGCGGAAAAATTTGAGGAAAATGGTTTCAGTCATATTGTCACCTACGAAAGAG
>JAISQS010000150.1 GCA_031274045.1 Planctomycetaceae bacterium
CCCCACCCTTAGTAACAACGAAGTAGAGACGCAATGCATTGCGTCTCTACAATCCGCGCCCTTATCCCCTTATTCACAATGTTTTAATAAGGGGATAAGGGCGCGGATTGGGGGGAACATTATGTTACTAAGGGAGAGGGAATCGGTAACCAGTTACGGATTGGTTGAGACTCAATATTGGTTATACAAATTTTCACGATGTCATTAAAAAAAAGGAATTATCAATCGCAAAAAGTATAACAGAACTTTTTTTCAAACCGCAAGCATTCCTAAACCTCAATACCAAACAGAATGATTCCAAATAAAAAATATCGTTTTTCGGAAGATCAAATTAAGCCTTTGGCGTTGGGGCGTGGGAGTTGTTTTGCGTCTGACATGATCACGGTTGAAGCGTTTAAGGTTGGTTTTTTGTATCGTCAGGAGTCTGATTTTGAAGGTGACAGTGGTTGGCGTTTTTTGACCGGATTCGAATCTGATCAATATATGGACGACGGTAAAAATTTTGCTTTGTTTGACATCAATTGGATTGTGAATTGTGATCCTGAAATTTTGCCGTATCTTGATGAGCCTGTTGGGTCGGCGTTTGGGCGTGATCCGTCGCAGGGGAATAAATTTGTGGAGGTGAAAGACTTTGACACGAAAGATGAAGAATAAAACTAAAACGACAATAAGCCGCGAAGGTGTTTATTTTCTTTTCATCATAATTGTAGTTTTGATTGGCTCAATTGTGCGTGAAGTTAATCCGATGCTGCTTCTTGCTGCTCTTTTTTGTGCGTCTATACCGATAGTGCGTCATCTTGGTATAGTTTCGCTTCGTGGTTTGCGAGTGAAACGCCGTTTGCCGACGCGTGTTTTTGCGGGCGAGCCGTTTGTTGTCCATATCGAATTGAGCAACAGCCGCACTCCGCAAGACCACAACCAAACAACTCCCGAACCAAACTCCGACTCGCCAAACAAAACAGATTCTGATCCGCATGAACAGAACAACTCCGATAATGATAACGGCAAAAATACAAAAACTAACAGCTCAAAAAACGCTGTTTGGGGAATTGTTGTCAGCGATAAAATTCAACCTCTATTCGGCGAATTTGATAAATTGAACGGTGACAAGCCGCCTGTTTATGAACCGGCTATCTATTTTGAATATGTTGCAAATCACGGAGTTGTCCGTAAAACGTATGCGGGACGATTGCCGCAACGCGGTCAATATAAATTCGGTCCAATGACCATATCAACACGATTCCCATTCGGCTTTTTACGCCACTCAACTTCACTACGGGAAGAAGATGATTACGACGAATTTTGCGTGTTCCCGAAGATTGGATATCTGTCACCTCAATGGCGTTTGCGGCGTTCCGAAGTCGCGGCAAACAGACAACGCTACCGCTATCGACCAAGTCGCGGCACCGGTGAATTTCTAGGCGTAAGACGATGGATGCCCGGCGATACGCAGCGTTGGGTACATTGGCGAGCCTCCGCAAAACACGACCAGCCATTCGTCCGACAATTTGAAACAAAACAGAATCACGACTGCGCCGTCCTACTCGACATCTACCGAAACTTTCCGGTAACAAGCCCGATTGAATTGGAAAATTTTGAACTAGCCGTCAGCTTCGCAGCAACTTTGGTAAGCGACATGACAAGACGCGGCGGATGCGATCTGTTTTTCGCAACAAGCAAAACAGGCGAAGATTATTTGTCCGGTCCGATTTGCCTGCCTCTCGTCGAAAGCGTCCTCAAACGACTCGCAATCACCCAATACGACTCAAACGATAACCTATATCGTGTAATACAAGATGTACTATCACAAATCGACCCGGGCGCAGACATCATACTAATCTCTCCAACAACACTAAACATAAACGAATCACCAAGATTCAAACCATTCAAAAACGACCCAAGATTCAGAGCCGCATTGCAAAGAATAAGATTAGTCGATACCTCACACAACGATTTTGACAAATACTTCTCATTTTGAAAAACACAGAACAAAAAATGAATTTCCGGCGCAGCCGACAATTGCCGCGCAGCGGCGACGGACTGGAACGCGGGTGTCCCGCCCGCCTCTGTGCGTAATAGAACCGAACAAGTTTGAACTGAACACCAAAACGGTTTGGCAAACGTAAGGTGGGTAACCGACCGCCGGGCGGTTACGTCGGCGACTCGCCGACAGCGGGGGCGGAGTACGCATTGGTTCACCAATCCGCCCTACGTTTTGGGCGATTTGGTTTTGCCGATGCGTGTTCTGCTCCACTGTTTTCGGCTTGCTCCGCTCGCCGAAAACGTAACCGCCCAGCGGTCGGTTACCCACCTTACGATCCAGTCGGTTACCCACCTTACGATCCAGTCGATTACTCACCTTACGATCCAGTCGGTTACTCACCTTACGATCCGGTCGGTTACTCACCTTACGGACACCGGCGCGGTTTTGTGTTTTATGAATGTTGACCGGATAGGGCTTCGGCTACGTTTTGTGTGTGTTCGCGAACTCGGCGGAATGCGTTTATTTGCGTGTTGAAAGCTATGACAACCTGCGGCTCAATATGCTCATCAGACATTCGTTTGATGAATTGGTCTCTTATGCTTTTGACTTTGTGAGTGAGGTTGCTTCCTTGTACGTGAACTTCCGTCATCAGGTCAATCACGTTCGTTTTCCTTGACGAATAAAACTCAACAACCATTGACGTGTATTTTTTTGTCAACTCGTGCATCTTCTTAAATTCATTTCTCTGTTCCGTCGGTATTGCCATTCCGTCGTTGCGCAGTTTGATGTCGGATTTCAAGATCACCACCAAATAATCGCTTATCGATTCCAACTCATCCGCCATTCTTATTTGTTGCTGTGCGGCATCCGTCAAGTCATGCGAAATATTGCCCGACAGCAGACGCGCAGTATACGCAATAATCTCATCCTGCAACGCATCCAAAACCTCCTCATCCCGAAACGCACTATTCACCAACTCCTGATCCGGCTCATTTGAAACCGAAAGCAACGCCACCTTCTCCGCAAGCTGAATACAAATATGACCCATCCGTATCACCTCAATCCTTGACCGCTCAATCGCCATCGTCGGTGTCTCAAGTCTGTTCATCCCCAATGTCGTCAACCGCGAAACTCCCTCCGACTTCTCCTCCGGCAAATCATTCACCAAAAGACTCAATCCCTTCGCCGCCACTCGAACAAACGGCAACATCAAAAGTGTACTCGATACATTGAACAACGTATGCATCAACGCAATCCCCGAAGACGGACTACTAATTTGCCCCGTCAACGGATCAGTACCGACAATAAATAAAATTACCGGAATAAAAAATATGTTGAATACAAACGTAGCACAAATAACACCGGTAACATTGAACGCCGCGTGAAATATCGCCGCCCGTCGGGCGTTGGGCGATGTCCCAATCGAAGCGAGTATCGCGGTAATTGTCGTTCCGATATTCTCCCCCAGCACCAACGCAGCCCCCGTCTTGAACTCTATCACTCCCAGCATCACAAGAGAAATCGTTATCGCAATAGTAACCGATGACGCTTGCAAAATCATTGTCATAATGCATCCGACAAGAATACAGCACCAAATTCCGGCATACGAATTTGCGGAAAAAGAACTGATGATTCGCGAAATCTCCGGCGCATCCCGCAAAGAACCAAAACCCTGCTGCATCAACTCCAAACCCAAAAACAACGCCCCCACCCCCATCGCAACCATCGCCAACAACCGCGCACGCTCAGCCCGCGAGAATATATACGTAAGAGCTGCAATCCCAAGTATCGGCATCCCGTATTGGCTTATATTGAGAGTGAGCAACCACGCAGTTACAGTCGTGCCGACATTTGCCCCCATGATAACTCCCATGCCTTGAGCAAGAGTCATAATGCGGCTGTTAATAAAACCAACAACCATCACCGTCGTAGCAGAACTCGACTGAATCGCCACCGTCGCAATCACCCCCACCAAAACAGCCGAAAACCGATTGTCCGTTACCGTCGCAACCATCCTACGCAGACTCGGACCCGCAACAAGTTGGAGACCATCCGAAAGATAACGCATACCAAGAAGAAATATCCCAATACCACCAAGAAGCACAAGCGTCATACGCCAATAATCAAACCTCCACGCCTCCAACTTCACCTTGTCAAAATACTCAACCGCACGATTCGACGGATCAATAATCTTAATCGTAATATTCGCCTTGCCCGTCTTCTTCCAACGTATCAACAACTTGTTGCCCGCTATCGAAACATCCGCCACGCCATCGCCCTTCTTGTCGCCAACATCCTCAAGCGAAAACTCCAACAAACGACCACCCAAAGATACCCCCAAATCATGCTCAATACGCTCACGATAAACATCATCAATATCAATCGACGTTATTTGATTAGGATAAAATTGAACACGCTGATCAGGAACCACACGGAAGAACTCCTGCCTCAAATTGACATCTTTCGCCAACTTTGAATCAGCAAAAACAAAACCACTCAAAAGCACAAAAAAAATTGACATTTGCAAAAAAGAAACAAACATCAAACACACCAACGGCAACTTGCGGAAACCACTCATCAAGCCGAAAAATAAATTACCCATAGCGAAAAATAAATTTTAATTTTGTTAAAAAATAATGGAGGAAACAAGGATTGATCTTTATGCGCTGGTGATCATAAGGCAGGTAACCCGATGGACGTTATACCACATCTTTTTTGAGAATACGAACCATACGAAAAATACGGAATAAACGAAAAGTAATTTCAAAAAAAATTATTTCGTCATGTTTCGTATTTTTCGTTTATTTCGTATTCTCAAAAAAAAGCATCTTACAAGATGTGTGGTATAACGACACAACCGCCCGGCGGTCGGTTGTCCACCTTACGATCACCACACGTTTTGGCGTTCAGTTCCAACTTGTTCGGTTCTATTACGCACAGAGTCGGGCGGGACACCCGCGTTCCAGTCCGCGCCGCTGCGCGGCAAATCGAAAAGCAGACACTGTTACAGAACTTTGTGTTAGAAAGAATCAGTATTTTTTGATTACGATTACGCTGTTATGTCCGCCGAAACCTAGTGATAGGGAGATGGCGGCGTTTATTGTTCCTTTGCGTCCTTTATTTGGAACATAATCGAGATCACACAACGGATCCGGTTCGTCAAGATTTATTGTTGCCGGAAAGAAGTTGTCTTTGATTGCCAATGCTGTGATGACGGCTTCGATTCCGCCTGCTGCGCCTAGCGTGTGTCCGGTCATTCCTTTGGTTGAGCTTACGGCAAGTTTGTATGCGTGTTCACCGAAAGCTGTTTTTATTGCGGCTGTTTCAACAGGATCATTTGTCGGAGTCGAAGTTCCGTGTGCGTTTATGTAGTCAATATCTGTTGCCCGCAAACCCGCATCTTTCAACGCAGCTCGAATCGCCCGCGTTCCTCCCTCTCCGTCAGGGCTTGGCGCGGTGATGTGATACGCGTCTTCGCTCGCGCCGTAACCGGCAAGCTCCGCGTAAATTTTCGCACCGCGTTTCTTGGCATGTTCCAGCTCCTCAATTACCAAAATCCCGGCACCTTCACCCAAAACAAAACCATCACGATCCTTATCAAACGGACGCGACGCACGACTCGGTGCGTCATTGAAACTTGTGCTTACTGCTTTGAGTTGGCAAAAGCCGCCAATTCCATACTCGGTTATCGCACTTTCCGTCCCTCCGCAAATCATAACATCCGCCCGATCACACCGTATCCTATCCAACGCAAAACCAATCGCATCACAACCCGAAGCACAAGCCGTAACTATCACATGAGCCGAACCACGAACACCAAGATAAATCGATAAATTACCGGCAGCTTCATTGCAGATCATTTTTGGAATAGTCATCGCAAGAATCTTTGACGCACCCTTCTCATATAACCGCCGATGAGACTCATCATCTATCTCAAGTCCGCCAACTCCATTGCCCAAAAGAATACCGCACCGATCAGGATCATCGAACGTAAACTTGTCTAAACCGGCATCTTGCCACGCCTCTTTACCGGCAATCATGGCAAATTGTGCAAACAGAGCGGAACGTTGCACCGTTCGTCTGTCAAAGAAATTTTCCCCATCATAATTCTTAACCTCACCCGCAACCCGACACGTCAAATTCGATGCGTCAAAACGAGTCACCTGCGCAATCCCGCAAGTCTCCGCTTGCACCGCCTCCCAAAATACATCCAAACCAATCCCAATCGGACTAACAATACCAAGACCGGTTATAACTACTCGACGCGTCATTCTTAAACCCCCAACTTTCTAACGTTCACACAATACAGAAGGAAAAATTAAAACACCGCCAACAAAAAAAACTCCCAAAACGCCATCATAAATACATCGCAAGCAGGATGCTTGTGTTACCTTAATGTTTGCGTTACATTTTTTAGCAAAACCAGCGCGAAATTGTAAATACAGCTATACTGTCTGTCAACCGTACCCAAAAAACACTCACACTACCCGCAAACTCTCTCTTATTTAATTGTGATTGTTTGCATTTTTTTGGGGCGGTTATCATTTGTTTCGATTAGGTGTTCGATGCTGTCTGTTTGTTTTAATTTTTCCGGTTGAGTGATTGTGCTATTTTGGATTTCGTTTCTCATGCTGTCAATGAAATCGCTTGTTTCGGTAAATGATGTTTGTTGGATGTTATTGTTTGTTGTGTTGATTTGGATATTTTGGTTATCGTTTTGGTTTGTGTTTTTTGCGAGCATTTCGTTCTTATTCATTCTTCCGGCAAGATACGCGGTTACTTGCGAGCTTATAACGGAGCTTCCTTTTTCAGGAATGTATCTTACGATGAAAGAGACTTTTTTGGCTTCGCCGTCGGGACCTTCGGTGTCCCAAGGAATCCAAAGATTATACGAGTGTCCGAGTTTTGATTTTGAGTAGCATTTTGGCAAATCTTCTTTGGCGAAAGAGTAGACTCTTGTTGGTTCGTTATCGTTTGGTTGGCGGTTGGTTTCGTCAAATGCGTAGACTGCAATTGCACCGTCAATTTTGATCGGTCGTCTCGCTTCGGCATCGTAGAAGTAGACGCGTCCGCCAAAACCGCGTTTTGGTTGTTCGCCGGTCTCAAGCGACGGATTCCACGCCGCAACTGCCCTGTCAACCGGACCCGGAGGCAAAAACACCGACAAATCAGGCTTGCGAACCGTATGCAAACTACTACAACCGGATACGGCAAAAATACAAAAAAACAGAACTAAAACAAATGGTCTAATTGACATGTTATTACAAATTTTAAAGGTTTTAAACTGCTTACAACCGAAATCTCGCTATCGTTTTTTACGCTTTTGTGTCAGCGAAATTTCATCACGCGTTGTGTATGCTTTTATTCTTCGTTGAATTTTATCGGGATGACTGGTTTGATTTTTTCTTCGGGCGGCAATTGCGATTCGGTCAATTTTGCCGGTTTACCCGGAATGTACGGTACTTCGCTCGGCAACCATGTATCGCCTCTCGTCCGCATTTCAGATTTGCCCGTCAACTTCACAACATCATTCAAACACCAGTGCATACGTGAAAATTCTTGTTGCCTCAACTTTTCCATGTCGGCATCGCTGCGGATGATTGTTGGCGTGAGTATGATGAGTAATTCGGAGCGGTTTGTTATTTCCGAATTGTACTCAAAAAGATGCTTCACCAATGGAATTTTATTCAAGACCGGCACGCTTCGATTCATTTTCTCTTTTTGCTCGGTGATTAAACCTCCGATTATTATTGTTTGGTTATCCATTGAGCTTACTGTGGTTTGTGCTTTTGCTTGGTTTACTTTTGGAGTTCTTACCGGTGTTCCTCCGACGCTGTATGTTGTTATTCCGTCGGCTTCGGATCCTAGGCTTGATCTTTCGACATAAATTGACATTACAATCTGGTCGTCCGATGTTATTCTTGGTGTGATGTCGAGCAATGTCCCTACGTCTTGCCAGTCGGTTGAGTATGTCGGGTCGCCGTTGTATGAGGTTGTTGACGAGCCGACGAAGGGGACTTTTTCACCGACTGACACGGAAGCTCGCATGTTGTGTAGGGTGGTCAATTGCGGTTTGCTCAAAACACGCAACTTGTCTCTCTCTTCCAATGCACGCATGAGGACGCTGAGCGATTCGCTTGATGCTGAAAAAGTGAAACCGCCGATACCGTTTGAACCTGAGCGTCCGACACCGAGATTTGAGATTCCTTGTGATGCTACGGTGCCGGCTTTTATGTTTCCAGTTGGCAATGAAGGATCAGTGCCAAATGCGAAACCGGGTAGACCGGTGGCACTTGCAACGGATCGGTCAAAAAGAATCGAATCTTGCAGACCTATTTCAAATCCGCGTTCGTTGCTGTTATTTATGCGTACTTCTGCGATTAGTCCTTGAATTGAGACTATTCTTGGGCGTTCGTCGATTTTTTGTACGATTGCCCGCAACTGGTCATAATATCGCGGCGTACAACTTATTATCAACGTGTTACTTATCGGTTCGGCAACAATTATAATTTCGTTGAGGTATTGCTCTTTTGGACTCATCGGCATGTATGACGTGATATTCTGTATTTCAAGTTGGCGTGTTCTATCGACGTAATTTTGGATTACTGTTGCAATTTCGGACGCAGGCGTATTGACCAATTTAATTGTAATTATCTTCCGGTTGCTCATGTTATCCTCATCAAGCCGCATCAAAATTGTCTCGACCGTCAACATATCGCCGGGCGACCCAATCGCAACTATACTGTTCGTCCTAAGTTCCGCAACAAGTCGAACAGAGACGAGCGTGCTTTCGCCTTGTTCGATTCCGGGTCGCCGTGTTGTCATCATGTTTGTGCTTGTGCCGCCTCCGGTTCCGCCTAAACCGCCAGTGCCGGTTGATGTGCCGGAAAGGAGGTTTTGCAACATGGTTGTAAGTGTGTAAGCGTCGGCGTTGACAAGAGTAAAAATTTTGATAACTGATTCCGCTGACGGGAGTTGGTCAAGTTGATTCACCAACATCTCAATCAAAGGCATCGTATCCGGCGGGGCACTAACAACCAACATATTACTCCGCGCGTCGGAAGTTATGCGAATATCGTAAAGTACGCTGATTGCTTGAGTTGTTCCGTTTTCTTTGTCTACCATAACCCAAGCCGGATTTCTGGTTTGGGCAGAACCGCCGGTTGTCGAGGTGTTATTCATTCCGCCCCCCATGACAGCCGATGTGCTGCTGGAAATCGTATTTTGTAATGTCGTCGCAAGTTCCCTCGCCAACGCATTTTTGAGCGTAAATGTCTTAATAATATTGCGGACAACACCGGACTTAACATCGAGCTGGCGAATCAAATCTTCAACCTCCTTAATGTCACGCGGATTTGCCTGAACGATGAGTGAGTTCGTGCGAGGCTCGTCAACAATATTAACTTGCTGTTCGAGGTAACCGCTGCTAGTTCTTGACGCATAAAAACTTTGTATCTGTTCGTACAAAGTAGTCGATTGTGCGTTTCTGAGAAAGAAAATTTTGAATTGCGAACGCGGATCGACCGCCAAATCGAGATTATTAACAAGGTCTTTCGCCGTCGTCAAATTTTCCTTTTTACCGATCATCAATATCATATTAGGTTTAACCAAAGGCAACATGATGATACTGCCACGACGCGAAGCGTATATTTGCGTGTAAAGTTGCTGAACCATCAGACTTACGCGCAAAGCGTCGGCATTTTTAATCGGCACAAGCTCAATTTCCGGCTCATACTCAAGACTGATTTTCTCAATTTGATCAATTATCCGTAACACGTTGTTTACATCATTGGGTTGCCCCATGATAACGTATGTATCAAGACCATCAATGCTTACAACTTGAACTTGTCCTAAAATCGAACCGCCGCCTTTGTTCTGTAAGTTAGCGTTTTGGTCAAGCGGATTTGGCGGAACAAGGCTACTGGCATCGGCATCGGTCTTTTTGCTTTCGTCGCTGTCAGTTGCGGCATTAGGGGCGGATGGGTTAGTTGCCGCACGTGGATTTGCCGGAGGGGTAGGATTTGCGGACGGCGCGGCGGTAGGGGTTGAAATAGGAGAGTTTGGGTTAAAACTTGCTTCGGGCGTATTCGGATTTCTGGTTGGAGTATTTTGGACAAGACGTAAGTTGTTTTGTGTTCCTTGATTTATGAGGTCGGCAGCCCTTTTCAATGTACCGACGTTGCCGTTCAACAATGAATTTTCAACCGTTACAAACTCAGTAACACTCCCATCCTTCGATTCAGGCAAGTCCAACAACTTCACAATTTTAAGGCAATTGTCAATTGTATTATTATTTGTTCCGGTCAAAGTCACAATTCCCGCAACACGTTCGATTGACAGATCAACATTGTTTCCGTTTTTTACTGGTAATCTATATCTTGTTAGGTTTTGAGTTGTTTCTAAATTTCGTACCGGAACGAATTTTTGACCGAGTTTTTTTACCAGTTTCGTTTCAAATCCGATTCCTGAAAGGTGTTGTAGTTTATAATTTTTCGCGATTAGACTATTCGCGTTTTCGACGGGCGCGGAGTTTGTAGCGACCGAAGTGATGGTGGTTGGTTGAAGGGGATTCGTGTTTTGTGTGTTCGCGGTAGTCGGCGGAACTGGCGATGACGGTGCTGCGAAATCGTCGGAAATATTGGGAGTGACAAATCCTACAACAGATATTGGCGCGTTGTTGAACGGCGAATTCGTCTGCAAAACTGCTGTTGAGACGGCTGGAGTTGGGGTGTGTTGCTGTGTGTAATGTGAAGTTGGCGCAGGATAAGTTGATGTAGGAGAAGTCGGCACAGCTTCCGGCGAATCGAATTGTTTTTGGTTGACGTTGACGTTGACGTTGTGATTAGCGTTATGGTTAGCGTTATTGTATGGCAGCGTGGGGTAGGGCAAAGATGCTGGTCTGGATTGTGTTATGTGAGTTGTGGTTGGTACTTGTGTCGGGTCAAATTGATTTTGTTGTGTTTGATCGAATCGGTTTTGTTGGAGGTGTGATTGTGGTTGTGGTTGTGGTTGTGTGTTCTGGTTGTTTTGTGTTGCGGGCAAATATGGGATTGGCAAAACGGGCTGATTTGATGCGGCTGGTGATGTTATATTTTGGGGGGGAAGTTGTGATGTGAACGCGGGTTGTGATGTAGGGGCGACGCTTGTTGTTGCCCAATTTGTAGGTTGCATCGTCTGCTGCAATGCCGGTTGCGATGACAATACCGAGTTAGGAGCGGGAATTGTGTTGTTTGGGAATTTTTGATTTTCGTAGGCTGTCGGTGCAATTTGGTTGTTATAAGTTGGCGAGTATGCCGGTGCAATATTGTTCTGATTTTGAATTTGATTTTGATTTGCAATCGGCTGAACTGCCGATGGCGCAACAGAATACTGCACACCAAGAATTGGATGATTTGGGTGGGAGTAAATGCTGCCGGAATGTTGTTGCTCAGTTTGAGCGAACAAAAATGAGCAGAAAACATAACTGCACAAAAAAGCAGTTATTTTGAATGTTGTAAAAAATTGGGAATGTTTCATTGTAAAAATCTTTCAAAAATGTGTATGCAAGGAACTGTTTAAATTTTGAATTGCAAAATAAACAACAACAGCCAAACGGTTTCGGGTTCGTTGTGCGGATTAAATCATTGAGCGTCTACGGCAAATTTAATTTATTCAAATTTAATTTGCTGACAAAAAAACTACAAGAATGTCGTGGATTGCAACTCCCCGTCGCATCACTTCAAGAGACTTTATCGGTCAAAATGATTATTACTATTAGAATGAATTGGAAAAATAGTCAAAATATTTCTGTTATAACGATTTTTTCGGTTGTGTGCGCCTGATTACGTGTGCCTGATTATGTGTGCATGATTACGTGTGTCTGATATTTCGTTCCAGTCCTCTACCGAGTACTACATTCCCAACGGAAATGTAATAAAGCAAAAAGCATATTAGACTTATTCCGTAACCAAAAATCAGACAATATAAGACAAGTCTATTTTTGTTGCTTGTCACAGATTTTACAGATTTGTACAGATTAGTTTTTGGCTCTTTTATATTTTTTTGTTGGCGAGCTAACATGAAATAATAAAAGAGTTTTTTGCAAAACTGAACCGCAACTTGTGATCAATTTCCTCACCCTTAATAACAACGAAGTAGAGACGCAATGCATTGCGTCTCTCCATTACGCGCCCTTATCCCTTATTGTTTGGGTTGTGGCGTGACCGCGAACTTTATCTGTAACAAATAAGGGGATAAGGGATAAGGGGGAGTGGTATGGCGGTTTCGTTGGTTATTA
>JAISQS010000213.1 GCA_031274045.1 Planctomycetaceae bacterium
CTTACACCTTAAGTTAATACGTATGGGGCGTTGCCCTACGCTATGATATTTTGCCCTTTCAGGGCGTTGATACATTGCACTGATACAGTGCTTGATAAAAGGCACGATGTAAAAGCCCCGCAAAAAACGAAATAATCACAAATTTCACGATGACTTTTTGAAAAAGGAATTTTCAAGTGTAAAAAGTATACTTGACCTTTTATTCGTTATTGATTGCGTTTCTGATGTCTGTTGCGGGGAGTAGGATTCGTCGGACGGTTGGGTCGGACAATGTACCTTGAACGTTTAGTTGTATGATTTGATCGCCTGCCCATCCTAATACGTCGCTGAAGATCGGAACGTGTGTTTTTTTGTTGCCTAATCGTGTTTTCATTGTCAGGTTTACTTCGCGTGTATCCAGCCGCATTTCGCCGTTTCCGGTCAGGCTAAATAGACTCCCCTCAAACGAAATCGGATTAAAAAACATTCGGTTTCCTTTGATTTCAAAGTCTACATCTGATTTGTCAAATGCGCCTGCTTTCGGATCGATTGGCTTGATACTCAATTCCCGCAACATCCGCAACATCATCGGCGCGTCGTAAATATTTGCGTTGCGCAATTCGATGCTTCCGCTTCCGCTCATTGTTTCCATTTTTCGTCCCATGCCCCAAATTTGTGTTCTGCAATTCATTGTGCCGCTGATTTTTTGTGAGCCGGACAAAAGTTCGTTTGCCATTTTTCCAACATCTGTTCCGATGATGTTTGTTTTGATGCTGTATGAGAAGGCGTTGGCAAAAGATAATATTCCTTCGCACACAATAGTTCCGTCGAACAATTTACCGGTAACCGGCAATCCTTGTGTTGTGCCGACGAACCATGCGGAGCGTTTGAAATTTTTGAATTGTTGAGTGTCCGGCGGCGGCGGCAAAATCTTTCCTGCCGGAAGCCCAAGATATAATTGACGCGGAATGCCGTCATAAAAAAATGGTCCGTGTACATCGTTGATTTGGAATCCGTTGACCATTACGGAATCGAGTTGCATCTCACCGGCAAGACGCACGCGGTCATCTTCCGCATAACCGATCAACCTCACTCCGCCAAAAATATTCTTTGCAGGAATCCCTAAATTTGCACTGTTTTGATGCAGGACAACGTATAAATCCCAAATTGTGCGAAGCGGTTTTTTGTCATCATCTTTTGACAGTTCGATTATTCCTTTGAGGTTTACAGGTTTGATTATTTGCAATGATTCAATTGACATCTTCAAGTCGTTCGGTAGCGCATCCAACAATTCCCGATCCGCCGATATCCGCTCAATATCTACCGCATCAAGCCGCATCACCCAACTCCCGTCATCATTGAACCGGCACATCAATCCGCTGCTAATTTTTGTTCCGCGATTCATTCCGATTAGTCGATTTGATGTAACTGTGTCGTTGTTGTAAATCAATTCGCCTTGTAGGTTGTCGATTCTGTATGGAAATTTTGTCGGCTGAATTGAGAATCCGGCACAAGGAACGGTTCTGAAATTCAAGCTGAATTGATTATTGCTTGGGTCGTTTTGGGAAAGGTATGAGATTGATGCGGAGAGGTTGACGCGTCCTTTTGCCTGTAAATTCCGCAGTAAATCTTGTTGAATCTCGTTCAGCAGCGCATCCGGCAATTGACCGTCAACAGGCAAATCGGCAGCGTTGACGTTGAGTTGAAATTCGTAAGCGGATTCGTTGGACGAGACGATTGTTACCGGTCGCAAAAAACCGCTCCCTGTAATCCGCGCCGATTCGTTGCCGCCGACAATATTCTCAAACGTCCACGTGTCATTGTTCAGCCTGATCAATCCGGTAATATCCCGCAACGGATACGGAAATTTATCGTAACGAACATTTATTTTGTTCAAACCGATTTCAAGATATTTCTTCAAAGGCTTCCCGCCTGCCGGATCGGTTATGATCAAGTTCGCGTTGATTTTTCCTGCGGGGTTGAGAGATTTTATTGTCTGACGTTCTTTTTGCGGAATGATGTTCATAAATTTTTCGTCAATTGGTACGTCTTCGGCTTGAATTTGTACTTGTCCTATCGGGTCAACAAAAATATTCTTGTACGCGCCGTCAATACGCACCTTCAACACATCATTTGATCGACTCGTCAAATGAATCTGCATTGACGCGTCTGAATTGATTTGCAGCTCACCTTGTAAACGATCCAATCTATACGGCGCGGGCAAGTACATAAAATTTAACTCGGCGAATTCAACTTGAACTTTTGATGGTTTCCATTCTTCATTTTGCCAAAATAACTCCGTAGCGAGATCTGCCGTACCCGAATGTTCAAACTTGCAAAGCGTCTGCCGCAAACTCTCGCTCAACATCGGCGAAATCCCATCAATCAATTTTGAGTCGAAAGCCAGACCTTGAATATTTGCGGAGATGAATGCGGTTTGTTTTTTTATCAGACCTTGTTGTGAGTACGAGAAGACGATGCGTGCCGCTTCGCAAAGACCGGTGAGTTTTTCTATGAGAATACCGTCATCGGTGATTTTGAATCGTGTATTCAACTCCGAAAGCGTGCGGTTTATCCTATGCAATTCTGCTCTGCCTTGTGACAAAACACCATCTATCGCGAAATGAAAACCGAGCGCAGCGTCCGCCGCAGAAACCGCAGAAAAACCAAAATCAAAACGACCTTGAAACGAACTCTTAATATCGCGATCTTTGTCCGACGCACAACAAATTGACTTCTGAATGTCGGACGGCAAAAGCTCCAACAAACTCGAAGTCCAATCAAATTGCCGACATTTACCGGCAATTTCCCATTGATTCGTGTCGGGGTCAAAATAACCTTCGATGTTTATTTGACGAATAAAATCTCCGTTCACTTGCCCGCTGAACCGCCAGCAATCTTGCCGATTCGATGTAACTTGTGTTTTGAAAAACGCCAAATCGCGCAACGTACCGGCGCGTTCTTGAATTGTTGAACTGGAGTTAATAGATTTTTTTGGGGGCGATTCTTTTGTCGAGGCGGCGTTTTGATTGTGTGCAAATTTGTTGGCGGTGAAGTGTGAAGAATATTTTTCGTGTGGGAAATCGTTGGCTTGGAGTGATGTTGATGTTGGTTCTGATTGCGGTTCTGATTTTGGAGTTGGAGTTGGTGTTGGTGAATTAGGTGAAGTTGGGGTTGGTGGAGTTGTGGTTGGTTGTGTATTTATTTTGGAGTCTGGCGGGAGGATTATTAGTGAGATGTCGTTCAATTTTACGGGTGGATTTTGTGGTGCGGTGATGTCGTCGTAGAACAATGTGCCGTTTTGGATTTCGACTGGTGCGGGTTCGGTATGTTTTTGATTTATGTTGTAAAAGTTTTTTAGTTCGTCCAAAAAGCCGTTACTTGTGTGGGTGATTCGCAATGCCGGATTTCGCCAGATGACTCTGGTGATGTTATTGATTTTTTGGTTGTAGAGAGATTTGAGAGAGATTTGGCATTCGATGTAGATTTCGTCAACGATGAGCAATGGTCTACGTTTTTGTTGTGGTTCAAATTGGTCTGATGATGAGCGGGAGTAGCAGACGACTTTCCGTAGGATGATACCTTTTTGTTCGTCGAGTTGTACTTTACCGAGTTCGATGTCGAGGTTTGGAAAAGCTTTTTGGAGTTCGTTTAGTGTGTATGAGCGGATTGTGGTATTGAATTGATAAAGTACGTAGACCCCCCCTACCGCCGCCGCAACAACAAGA
This sequence comes from Planctomycetaceae bacterium, assembly GCA_031274045.1. GTDB lineage: Bacteria > Planctomycetota > Planctomycetia > Pirellulales > Thermoguttaceae > WRKP01. Next base: position 3,708 of record JAISQS010000213.1, read on the forward strand.
AGCAGTACACTCCAACAAAAAAATAACCAGATTTTGTAAAAAAATTTTTTGACTATGGGAGTAATTGTGTGGGTTA
>JAISQS010000300.1 GCA_031274045.1 Planctomycetaceae bacterium
GTTGTCAGCTGTGCCGACGTTTGGCGATTTGGTTTTACCGATGCGTGTTCTACCCCACTGTTTTCGGCTTGCTCCGCTCGCCGAAAACGCAACCGCCCAGCGGTCGGTTGCCCACCTTAACGATCACTAACACGTAAACCGCCCCATCGCGTCGGGGGCAAGCCCCCGTCGCTAATGCGACTTGTGTGGTATAATGAGGGCGAAGCATCCGCGTTCCAGTCCGTCGCCATTGCGCGGCAGTTGGCGATTTGGTGAACCGATGTGTTTTGGCATCCAATTGTTGTCGGCTTGCCGCGACGACAACACAACCTTACAATCTCCTTAAAAAAATATATGTCAACAGAAATAATCAATACGGAAATAAAAGAACAAAAATTATCGTCCAAAAAAAATCATCGCTTACTGTTTACTCTTTTTTGGGTGATAGTTTTTTTGATTTTTGCGGGGCGGTTCTTTTATGATTTGAAGGTATATTTTTGGGGTGACGTGTTGGTTTATAGTTCTGAGCGTTACGGCGGGTATGACTATTTGTTGCACTTGCCGCGAGGGTACACTGACTTCGGCGGGGCAAGACCTTTGCTGATTTACTTGCACGGCGCAGGCGAAGTCGGGACAAACGTCAGGACAATAAAAAAACACAACCCCGTCCACTACATCAACGGAAAAATTCCGCCAAAAGATTTCCCCTTCATCGTAGTAAGCCCAATCACTCCCATTCACGGCTGGAAACCAAGCCAAGTAATAAAACTACTCGACAAAATCCAAAACGATAACGGGAAACGTTGGAAAATCGATCCGGCAAGAATCTACTTGACCGGCATGAGCATGGGAGGTTTCGGGACTTTTGCAACAGCATGTGAATACCCCGAACGATTCGCCGCCATCATACCTGTCGCAGGAGGAGGAGACCCAAAAAAAGCAGACAAACTAATAAACCTGCCAACTTGGGCTTTTCACGGAAACGCCGATGACGTAGTAAACTACAATTGCACCGCAGATATGATCAAAGAAATGAACAAAATCGGTTGCAAAGAAGTAAAATTCACAACTCTCGAAGGCGCAGGTCACGGAATCGCACAAACCGTCTACAGAAACCCAAAACCATACCAATGGCTCAACCAACAAAAAAATTATTCACAAGAAAGTAAAAGAAGGTGATGGAAGAATATCAAAATATTGTAATATATCCGCTCTAATCTACCTTAACATTTTTAGCACGCAGATAACACAGATTTTAAAGATATTCGCTGATAAAGAAGAACAGACATTTATAAAAAAATCTGCGCAAATCCCGATAATCTGCGTCATCTGTGTGCCAAAAAAGGTTGGTGTTATGTTTGTGGGGATTAACACGAATAATACCGCCGCACCGGATTCAATTTGCCTGAAATTTTTGCAGAGACGCAAGGCATTGCGTCTCTACACTTCGCTCATCTTTCCTTAATTTTTTGTGAATTATTGGTATGGATTTTTTCGGATTGGCGGCGGGTTTTGATTTTTTTGTGGTGTTGCTAGTGAGTTGTTTGTTTGGATTCCTGATAGCGTGTTTTTTGTGTTTTCAATGGTATCGGTGGTGTTGTTTGTCTGTTTTGAGTTGTCTGTTTGAGTTGGTTTATTTGGGAAGGCGGCGGTTCTTATGCCATAAGAGCCTGATGGTTTTGCGAAGGAATTTTGACCTATTGGTTGTTGGCGTTGGTATCCGCCTGATGTTGGCGGCGGTGAATTATTGGGCAAGTTGTTTGGGGCAACAGAAAAATTTGCAGCCGGCGACACGGGCGAAGACAAATTAGGTTTTATTTGTGCGGATGGGGTAAACTCTGCCGCGCCGCCGTTGCTGATTCGGTTGTTGGTATCAGCCGAGTTGCCGGTTTGAGTTGTGGTCGAACCAAACTTCTCGCAAACCTGCCGCCACGTCTCACGCTCCGAATTAAGAACCCGCAAAGCATCGTCCAACTTGCCCTCATCATGCCCCATTCCGGCTTCCGCAAGCCGCCTGAAAATAAAAAGATATATTGCTGCAAGTTGCTTTGCTATCGTAGGGTTGCTGTCAGAATTGAGCGAGCAAAGTATCTCCGACACAATATCATGCGCAAGAGATAAAGACTCAATACCCACGTCAAATTTAGATTCCCGCCAAGCCTGCTTAGTACGATGAATATTCTTAATCGCAGCCTCAACCAAAAGCAATTGTAACTTCTGCGGTGTTGCCGTAGCGATCTCGGATTGGATGTAACTGTTACGTGCTGAATTTGTTTGTTGCATTTTTTGGTTCAAAATAGTTTTAAACTACAAAATAATTCACATGAAGTTAAGGGAAGGCAAGATTACGGAAATTTGAAATATTCTCCCATTAACTCCTCTTCCCTTACCTTAACTTCCTGTGAGAAATCCGGCAGGAAGGCTTTAGGCAACGAACCTTATGCCCTCCCGTCTTACGCCTAATGTTGCTGTAATTTAATTTTGGTAATGAATTTATTGATTTCAATCGTGGCTTACATATTATTAGCCCCGAAGGGGCGACAAGCATTAGCACGGGGCATCGCCCCGTGAATCGGAATCGCAATAATCCAGCCCTGTAAGGGCGCAAGCCGTTAGACGTTTCTCTGCTTTCGCCCTTACAGGGCTAATAAATTTTATTATCACCGATTCACGGGGCGATGCCCCGTGCTAATGCTTAAGCCCTTTCAGGGCGTTAAATCAATAATTCATACACCACAAAAAATGAAATTGTTTAATTTACAGCTGCATTGGGGACACACCCTCGTTATAACACATAACTCTCAATCAGCATTTTTTGAGAATACATTTTTTTGAGAATACGAACTTTTAAAAATTTCCGCCCCTTCCGCCTTTCCGCGCTTTCCGCGTTGAAAATAAATTCGTTCAAAATTATCGAAAAGTGCATAAAAAAACGACCTCCGGCGGCTAACCGAAGATCGTTCCTTGTCAGTTTTTTTGCCTGCGATTAATTTGACCGTCGAAAGTCAAAAGAAAGCCGGCTCTTCAACTTCCAA
>JAISQS010000444.1 GCA_031274045.1 Planctomycetaceae bacterium
TTTGTTGTTTCAGTTGCGTGGTCCAAAAGCGCATCAAGACTCATATCCTCGTAAAGACTCTCACGCCACTGCGTATAATCGAACCCTTTACGAGTTACTTTGGTTATGAATATCTCTGTCTCAATAACGCCAAGATGTTCACGCAACAGTTTCATCCCCGCGCTGATAATCGCCTCCGTCTGCACATCGTAAGTTTCATAATTCATATCGTTTCCCTCCAAATATTAACGAAATCAATCGGATTTACTATTCTGATTTTGTCCGTTTTATAACTTAACACCCGCTTGTCTGTTGTAACGAAGTAATCGCAATGAGCGAATATTGCACAAGCAAGGTGAATTGCGTCCTTGTTCTTAATACCTGTTTTCATAATGGCGGCTGCGGTCGGCTCTATATCGACACGGTGATTCTCTGGAACAAACAAACTCGCGCAAGCCTCAATATACGCCATTGTCTGCCGCTTGTTCTCAGCGAATTTACTGTCGTTTATTTCCGTCACTACCATAAACGAATATACAAGTGACAAGCTTCCATATTTCACGAGTGACTGTATATACAATTTAGCGGTCGCCTCTTTACCGTTGTTTCCAATGGCTAAATCATCATAAGGTCGGTTATAACAGCAGTTATCAAGGTAGATTCTCAGTTTTGTCATACCCCAATCTCCTTTATAATCTTTTCAATTTCTTTCCGTAAAACACCCTCTCTCGCAACAATGCGATCAATCTACGCATTCAGCTCCTTGACGTTCACGACTTCACACTTGTCCTCCTGTACGACATACGTACTGACAGAAAGATTGTAGTCCTGCACTGCGATTGCATCGTTCGGCACGAGCTTTGTAAAATAGACTTGTTCCATTACTGCTGTTAGTTAGCCGTTATCGACGGTAGCTTGCTACCGACGAGAAGTAATTATTGTTGTTGTTGTTGTTGACTGCGTAAGCGTTGTGTCAAAGTAAAACGGTGCAGTGAGTAAGCTCCCTCGCGAACAGCTAAAACTAAAAACGTAATATATCAGTGAAATACTTCAACGCTGTAGAAAAAACAAACCTTATTTACAACCTGATTTTCTTACAAAAACAACCTTAGTAGCCAATGAATCTCCCACAGACATAACCTTATTACCTTATTATTTCCAATCCGTTTTATGTTTTCGCGTTATTACATTCCGTTAGGAATGTATCGCTCGGTAGAAAATGAAGTCACAGTCGAGTCTTCGCATTCCGTAGGAATGCAACCCCGTGACTTACCCAACGGTGGCATTCCTACGGAATGCTAGTTTGCGAGAGAACATCATTTTCTACCGAGCGATGCAAGCCTACGGCTTGCAAAACTAGGATATTACAAATGTGAATTATGAATTATGAACTGTGAATTATGAATTATGAATTATGAATGGCTACTAAGGTTGTTTTGTTGAGGCAAAATCAGGTAAAAATAAGGTTGAGTTAAAGACGGACATTCCGCTGATACATCACCTAAAAACTAACTTCGGGGGCAAGCCCCCTCGTTATACCACACAAGTTTTTAAGATGTTTTTTTGAGAATACGAACCATACGAAAAATACGGAATAAACGAAAATGAATTTCTAAAAACTATTTTTAACGCGAAATACACGAAAATACAAAATGCGCGAAATTTTAATAAACACAATTTTAAAAATCGCTTTCGCGAATTTCGTTTTTTAGCGTGTTTCGCGTTAAAAAAAATTATTTCGTTACGTTTCGTATTTTTCGTTTATTTCGTATTCTCAAAAAAAAAGCATCTTAAAAGATGTGTGATATAACGAGGGAGCAAGCCACCGTCGCTAACGTTTGTGAATTTTAATATTCTTTGAATTTTTATTTTGAAAACTTTCCCAAAATATTTAGGCTTCCGATGTGTGCGTAGCGTCTTGAGCGGGTGAAGGTGAGTGGAGTTGTGATACCTTCTCCGGTTGGACCTGCGATTGAGAACGATGAAAAACCTGCTGCGCCTCCTGCGTTTCCGGCTGTGCTTGGTCCGTTTGTTACGAAGATGGTTGTGTCGAGTGTTTTTGCCATTCGTGTGATTGTATCGACGTTGTTTGAGTGGATTATTGCGGTGTGTCTGAATCCGTGTTCGTATATTTTTGCCAATCTTATTGCCTCATCGACATCGCGCACACGGACGAACGGAATGAACGGCATCATCTGCTCAACCGTCACAAACGGATTCGATTCATCCGTCTCTCCGTATAACAACTCAACTTTTTCCGATATATTTTTTCCTATTCCGGCTGCGAGTGTTTTTGCGTTTTTGCCGAGAAAATCACGGCTTGGCGCGTCGTGTTTTGTGTTGCCTTCGCCGACTTGTGTGATTGCTTTGTTTGTGAATGCGTCAACTTCCGCAGCGTTCAAACGAATCGCTCCGGCGTTTTCCATTGCCCTCATCATTTGCTCAAAAACCGCGTCAACGACGAACACTTCCTTCTCCGCCAAGCATAACAAATTATTATCGTACGCGCCGGCGGAAATAATACTTTTCGCCGCGCGGTCTAAGTTCGCCGTCTCATCAACAACTACCGGCGGATTGCCGGGTCCTGCGACTATTGCCCGTTTCATTTGGGACATTGCGGCTTTCGCCACGCCGGGTCCGCCCGTGACAATAATCAACGCCACATCGGGATGTTTGAAAATCACATCTGCCGTCTGCATTGTCGGCTCGACAATTACGCTTATTAGATTGTCGATTCCAAAATTTCGGAATATGGCCTCGTTGAATCGGCGAACGCCTTCGGCTGCGACGCGTTTACCGCTTGGGTGCGGGTTGACGACGACAGTGTTGCCGGACGCGATCATGTTTATCGCGTTGTTTGCAATAGTGGGCAAAGAATGCGTGACAGGCGAAACCGCGCCAATAACACCAAACGGCGAATACTCAATTAACGTCAATCCATGATCGCCGCTGAAAATATCACTTTTGAGAAACTCCGTACCCGGCGCGTTTTTGCCCAGACCGGCGAGCTTGTCAATCTTATGCTCAAGCCGCCCAATCTTAGTCTCATTCATCTCAAACGTCCCAAGCTCAACCGACTGATCAATCACAATACGGCGAATAATATCAACTATCCCGCCGCGCTCCGCTATCGTTCTATGTTGCAACTCCTCAAACGCAATTTTGGATGCGGCAATCGCGTCATTCGGGTCAGAAAATAATCCGTTATAACCGCGAAAGCTGCGGGAATTGCCTGTTGGCAGAATGAAATGGGGTTGACCGGACGGACAACCGATATTCGGTCTGACTTGCTGCCCGATCCGAGTTACCACCTCCTCAACAATACTACGAATCATCGGCTCGCTTAATCCTTGCACAACAATACCTCCTGATTATTGATAATTTTCAGTCCATTGCAAAATCACAAAAATATGACCCAAATATGCCGGAATAAAATTTTTTAAACTTATTTTTTGTGATCATATTAGGCTGCTTTGGGGCATCAGGCGGGAAGACTTGAAGGCGTTAGGTTCATTGCCTAAAGCCTCCTCGCCTAATGCCTTTTCTTGTCTTCCTACCTTCCTGTCTGATGCTTTTCTCTGTCTGCCAAGTCTATTTTTTCGTGTTCAATTTGTTCCTAGTGTAACTTTTTGGTTTCCGATGTGAATTGAGTCTACGATGCCGACGATTGTTGCGTCGGTTGGCAATTTGTTCGATTCCGGCGTAAGTCTTGCGGCGGAACCCAGCACAACCAGAACAAATTCAGCTTCACCGGAACCCACCGTGTCAACCGCAACCATTGTCCTACTCGTGGAAATCATTCCGGTACGGTCGCTGTTGAGCCGATACGGTTCAATGACAAGTAATTTTTGCCCAACCAACGAAACAGCCTTTTGCGTGGCAACAACCGAACCGATTATTTTTGCAATAATCACGTTAAACCTGATAAATTACGGAAAATTTAACCGACACACCCCAAACAACAAAAAACCCAATGCCCAATCTATCGGTAAATTTCATCGCAAAAATTAGTTTTAAACCGTGCAAGATTTGAAATTGATAGCAGGTTTTAGATTTTAGGCTTGTAGTACCAAAGTTCTCTAAATTGTTTTTGCATGATTTATAGGATTTTTCACAAGAAGGTAGGCAACCGACTACCAGACGGTTGCGACGGCGCAAGCCGACAACAAATGCCGCGAAGCGGCGACGGACTGGAACGCGGGCGTCCCGCCTCGTTATACACACACTCTTTATAAGATGTTTTTTTGAGAATACGAAATAAACGAAAAATACGAAACATAACGAAATAATTTTTTTTTACGCGAAACACGCTAAAAAACGAAATTCGCGAAAATGATTTTAAAATTGTGTTCATTTAGTGTTTATTAAAATTTCGCGCATTTTGTATTTTCGTGTATTTCGCGTTAAAAATAATTTTTAGAAATTACATTTCGTATATTTCGTATTCTAAAAAAATATTCTTCCATTGCCTTCCCTATTACCTTCCTGTGAATTATTCAAATTTGTTATTTTTTGCAGAGAGGCGGAGAGCATTATTCCCCCCCTTGTCTTATCGAAAATATGGATTAACATTTACCCCCTCATTGCCCGCAACCAGAAATGGGATGCTTGTATTGAACTCTTCAATGAATTGTTTTTGTTATGTCGGCAGGCAGTTTTGCAATGTCAAAACAGCAGCAGATTGCTAAAAACAATGAAAACAAAAAAAGATCAGCGGTGTCCTTTTACATTTTTTTGAGTCAACACAAGACCATTCGGACAGGATTATTCGCGGAACAAATTAAAGAGTTTTGGGCAATAGTAGCCGCGCTGATTTGACTACAACCAAGCTTTATCGGCAAGTCGAAATTGAACTGTCACCCGATTATTTTGATAAAAACATATTTCGCTGGCGTAGCTCAATTGGTAGAGCAGCTGATTTGTAATCAGCAGGTTGCGGGTTCAAGTCCCATCGCTAGCTTTCAGTAATTTCGCCAACAGCTCAAGCTCAACTAACACGATTCAGCCCACACGATCCAAACTAATACGATGAATTGCAACAGATGTTGTTGATGTTGTAAAAGCGGCAGCAATTGAGAGGCGGCGTAAATTGAGGCGAATGATTAGCGGGCATACACGCATTTTGGCAAAATTAAATTGGCAAGAGTCAGGTTGGCAAGAGTCAAATTGACAAGTGTTAAATTGGCAGATGTCAAAAAAAAATTTTTCCGATGCGTGGAGCAGTTGTAGATGTTTGCGGGGGATTTCCCGAGCGGTCAAAGGGGGCAGACTGTAAATCTGTTGTCATCGACTTCGGAGGTTCGAATCCTCCATCCCCCAAAGTTTTTTTGAACTGTGTTTTGTTTTTGACTGTGTTTTTTGCTTTTGATCAAGGCGGGTGTAGCTCAATGGTAGAGCCGCAGCCTTCCAAGCTGATGACGAGGGTTCGATTCCCTTCACCCGCTTTGCTGTAGTTTGCTGTTGTAGCTCAGTTGGTAGAGCACGTCCTTGGTAAGGACGAGGTCATGAGTTCGAGTCTCATCAACAGCTTGCTCACTTGCACACAGTAGTTGGCATACCTTGTATATCCTCATAACAATCGGACAAAAACCGATGTTAGGTGATAGGTTTTGTCTCACTGCGATGCAGCAACAAAAAACGCAGCCTCGTCGGGTTGCTGTCAAAACGGCAAACCGAATTTGAACTGTTCCTTGTATACGTGCTGTGATTTAGTTTCATTTGTTCATGTTTTCACTTTTCACATTTTAAGTTGTCAAAGTTATCGAAGTTGCTGAATGCCGCTGATAGATAAACCGCGAACGTAAACATGCGAAATTTTAGCGGTGACTAATACGGATATCCTAATGCGGAGATCAAAGTGCAGGCGGGCAGCTTAAAATTTACCTCACAACATTGCTGATAGTTGTTGTTTTTTTGCTCTGGTCAGGTTGATGCCGGAGACATGATTTGACAGAGCGTTCCGGCAAGTGCGACCTGATTGTCGATTGAGATGATTTGAGTTGCAATTGTTACGGGGCAAACGCGGCGGCTGTATTTTTTTGTCCGCAGACAAAAAAACGTCATCGCAAAAAAACATAATTACGAAGCACAATTATTTTGAGGTGTGTGCGGACAACGCGGCAGATGAGAAGCGATATTGATTGGTTTGTATTTATTGGTACGGAGTAACGATGGATGAGTGCAATCTTATACCGGCGGGTTGCTGTTGTTCTTTTGTGGAATTGATGGTGATGTGAAGGTGTTTTGGTTGCGTGAACCGTTGCGCTGTTAGAGTGAGTGGGTTTGCCCGCGTGGTGCGGCATAGCACTAAACGCAAAGCGCACTCCCCGCCCGGAGTCGGGTATAACTTTTAGAATTTCAGGAGAAATATAGAAATGGCTAAAGAAAAATTTGAGAGGACTAAACCCCACGTAAACGTGGGAACAATTGGTCACATTGATCATGGTAAAACTACATTGACTAGTGCAATCCTCGCTGTTCAAGCGGCGAAAGGATTGGCGAAAGTCAAAAGCTACGCCGATATTGCAAAAGGCGGTACAGTTCGTGACGCAACGAAGACGGTAACGATTGCGGTTGCTCACGTTGAGTACGAGACAGACAAGAGGCACTATGCACATATTGATTGTCCCGGTCACGCGGACTTTATCAAAAATATGATTACAGGTGCCGCACAAATGGACGGTGCAATTTTAGTTGTGTCCGCAGCCGACGGTCTAATGCCGCAAACACGCGAACACGTTCTCCTCGCCCGCCAAGTAAACGTACCAAATCTGGTCGTATTTCTCAACAAAATTGACCTGCTTGACGACCCCGAGTTGTTAGAACTTGTCGAACTTGAGATACGAGAGCTTCTAAGTAAATACGACTTCCCGGGCGACGAAGTGCCAATCATTCGAGGTGTCGCCATACAAGCTCAACAGAATCCAGCCGACCCCGAAAAATCAAAGTGCATCTCCGAACTCATGGACGCACTTGACAGCAACATCCCCGAACCCGCCCGCGAACAAGATAAACCATTCCTCATGGCTATCGAAGACGTGTTCTCAATCGAAGGACGCGGAACCGTCGCAACAGGAAGAATCGAACGCGGAATTATCAAAGTCAGCGAAGAAGTTGAAATCATCGGATTCAGCGACGAAAAACGGAAAACAGTTGTCACCGGTGTCGAAATGTTCAATAAAGAACTCGCACAAGGTCAGGCAGGCGACAACGTCGGTCTCTTGTTACGAGGAGTCAAACGCGAAGAAATACAACGCGGTCAAGTTCTAGCGAAACCCGGAACAATCACACCACACACAGATTTCGAAGCCGAAGTTTACGTCTTGTCAAAAGACGAAGGCGGACGCTCAACACCGTTCTTCTCAGGTTACCGCCCACAATTTTACTTCAGAACAACAGACGTTACCGGCTCGCTCACCTTGCTAGGCGAAGCCGAAATGTGTATGCCGGGCGACAACGTAAAATTGAAAGTCGAACTGATCTCACCAATCGCAATGACCGAGAACGTTAGATTTGCTATCCGCGAAGGCGGACGCACGGTCGGATCAGGTGTTGTCACGAAAGTCTTGAAATAGTTGTCCGATTAAAGATGTTTTTTGGTGCAGAAAGCAAATAAACTGAATATTTGCCCAAAGTAACAAAAAACATCGCAGATGTCACAATAAAATTTCATCATCAAAATTTCATCATCGTGAGGGTTGTTTTTTGCGTTTTTTGGCGGCTAACTTTTGTTGTCTGCTTGAGCTTGGTGATGATTTTAATTTTGTGCTTTTGCTGCGGCGGCTTTGAGAGAATTTTCATTGATGAGAATTTTCACAGGGGGGTAGTTTAGTGGTAGAACTGCGGTCTCCAAAACCGTTGGTGGGGGTTCGATTCCCTCCCCCCCTGTCGCGTTGTTTTTCAGTGTGGATTTTTCCGTCATGGATTCCTTGAGAGAGGCGTGTCCCAAATCGGATCGAATTTATTTTTTATCCGTTTGATTAAATCCGCTTTGATTAAGAGGAAACCGTTTTGATGAGATTTAGATGAAGTTTAGTTTACAAATTGCCGCGTAGTTTAATTCACAAATTGCCGTGTATTGGTTATTGGTTTATTTTGGCTCACTTGCTTAATGAAAAAAATGTGTGCGAGCGTTAGTTTTGGCGGAGACAAAGTCCGGTGTTGAGCTGGTTTTGTCGTAACTTTACATTTTTATTTAACATGATTGACTTAATTTTAGAACTGGTTCGTTTTAGACGATACAAACCGAATCAAGGTGTACTCACCCGACGTTTAACCGCATTTGGAATTTTCATAATATTTGCAAGCGGTGCCTACCGTCTTTACGTAACATTGACGACAACATCGTTCGTAGCCGGAACGCTTCTGGCTAAACCGCAAGTATGCGGTGGCGTTTCGTTGGCGGTTGCTCTTTTGGGAGCGTGGCTTGCGTTTAGAATCGTCAATTTGCCTGTTTTCGCAAACTTTCTCGTTTCAGTAGAAGGCGAAATGATGAAAGTGTCGTGGCCCAGTCCGACTGAATTGTATTCGTCAACGGTTGTCGTTTTGACAATGTTTGTAATATTAGCGGGGATGATTTTTGTGTTTGATCTTGCGTGGTTGACATTGTTCAAAGCTATCAGAGTCATTCCGTAGATATTCTGCTTTTTGAGTCATGCACTTACTAGTCAACAAATTACTAGTCAATAAATTCATTGCCCAAAGTTCATGTTTTGATATTTGCACAGGAGTAATTCATGTTAGAGCCGGAATTTGATAACGGTGAAGCTCGCGAAAACGTACCCGTGACCAACGAGACTGCTGTCGAAGAGTCCATTATCGAGGAATCTGCTGTCGAAGAGTCCGTTGTTGAGGAGTCTCCTGTTAAGGAGTCTGTTGTCGAGGAGTCTCCTGTCAAGGAGTCCGTTGTCGAGGAGTCTGCTGTTCAGGAGTCTCCTGTTAAGGAGTCCGTTGTCGAGGAGTCCGTTGTTGAGGAGTCCGTTGTTGAGGAGTCTCCTGTTAAGGAGTCCGTTGTTGAGAAAGCGGCGGATGAGGCGGCACCCAAAAAGAAAGCAGTACGTAAAACCACAACCAAAAAAGAAACAGCAGGAGCCGAAAAAGCCGAAAGTGATCTTGCCGAAAATAAAGTCGAAGGTGTGGATGAAAAAGTCGAGGGCGTAGATGAAGAGATTGCGGGCAAGAAGAAAGTAGCGAGCAAACCAAAAAGCCCACGATTAACAAAACCCAAAAAAGATAAATCCGAAACTGCCAAAAAATCACAAGAAACCGATTCGCCCGCCGAAACCGAAGAACAACCCGACGAAAGCAAATATCCTAAAGGGATGAATTGGTATATTTTGAAAGTGCAAGTAAACCGTGAAGATACAATAAAACGGAATTTGGAAAGGCGGGTTAAGATTGCGGGTTTGGATTCATTTTTCGGTGATATACTGGTGCCGATGGAGAAAGTTACTGAGATTCGCAATGAGAAGAAGCGGATTGTGAGCCGCAAGTTGTATCCGGGTTACTTGATGATTCAAATGGAAATTAACGATGATACTTGGTATCTCGTTAGGGAGACTTCCGGCATCGGCGACTTCACCGGCGCAATCGGCAAACCGACCCCGATGCAAGCACACGAAGTTCAACGCATGTTGTCCGCCGAAAAAGACGACGAAGAAGAACAACCAAAACTAAAAGTCGGTTACAGCGTTGGTGACAGTATAAAAATCAAAGAAGGCAGCTTCGAAAATTTGAGCGGAGTTGTTGATACGATTGACTACACAAGCGGTCGCGTAACGGTGATTATAAATTTGTTCGGACGAAGTACGCCTGTTGAGTTAGAGTACTGGCAAATCGAGCAAAGCTCAGGTTGACCTTAAACTTTGACACGTAAACTTTAACATGTGAATTAAGACCTTAAATACGTGATAAAGTTTTCCGCAAATAAAATTTACTCCAAAAAATAAATTTACGAAACGATAATAGTTGATATTTTGAAATCGTCGGGTGTAGTGTAGTTGACGCGACCTCAAATAAATATTTAACGTTTCCGACATTAAGAACCATTTTTTTATTCTATTTAAAACATTATGGCAAAACAACTCACCGCAAAAGTCAGATTCCACGCAAAAGGCGGTCAAGCTACCGCCGCTCCACCGGTTGGAACTGCACTTGGTAAATATGGATTGAATCTCGGTCAATTTGTACAACAATTCAACGAACGGACAAAAGGCGATCTCGGCATGAGGATACCTGTTGTTGTCAAAGTTTACAGCGACCGTACTTTTGAACTCGAAACCAAAACACCGCATAGCGTTGACCTGCTGAAACAAGCCGCCGGAATCGTAAACGGAAGCGGCAATGTCCCACGAGTTAAAGTCGGACAAATCACCGTAAAACAGATCGACGACATCGCCGCAAAAAAAATGAAAGACCTAAACGCAAGAACCGTCGAATCCGCAAGAAATATTCTTTCTGGAACAGCACGAAGCATGGGGCTGGACATCGTAAAATAATCAACAACATTTGATAATTTGAAAACTCCGCAAATTTGACCCAACCAGCCAAAAATAATAGCGGTCATATTTGCAAAATCGTAACTTGAAAATAAATTGTCCGCACAAAAAATAAGGCAGTTAAATATCAAGTTCGCGATAAACGGGAGAGGGCATTGATGTAGGATGCCTTCATTATTTACCGAAATTTTTCAATTTGAAAGACTATGGCAAAACATTCAAAGCGTTATCGTAATGACGCGAAAAAGGTTAATAAAGCACCGGTTTCTCTTCAGGAAGCGGTTGATATCCTCAAGCAATTCGACACTTTGAAATTTAATCAAAGTGTTGACATCTCAATCCGGCTCGGTATTGATCCGAAGCAATCGGATCAATTTGTGCGTGGTTCTATAGTCTTGCCTCATGGTATTGGTAAGACGCTGCGTGTCTGCGTTATTGCAAAAGGGGACAAAGCCGAAGAAGCAAAAAGCGGCGGAGCGGATGTTGTGGGTGATGCTGATCTTGTTACGAAAATTAAGGACGGCTGGACGGATTTTGATATCTGTATTGCGACACCGGATATGATGGGGCTTGTGGGACCTCTCGGCAAAGTGCTGGGACCTCGCGGGTTAATGCCTTCGCCGAGAGCAGGAACCGTAACAATGGATGTCGCGAAAACGATTAAAGAATACAAGGCTGGTAAGGTTGAAATTCGTAACGATAAGTTGGGAATCATTCACGCTGTTGTGGGGAAGATCAAATTTGACAAAACGCAATTGGTCGAAAACATCGACGCTTTTTTGCAATACCTCCAACAAATCAAACCCGCCAGCGTAAAGGGACAATTCATAAAAACAATAACGCTCTCCGGCACAATGTCACCCGGCGTGAGCGTGATTATCTGATCAGATTTGTACAGACAGCGTACAATGAATTTCGTCGGCGCAAAGTATATAAGGTTGACAATAAAAAAATTGACAATAAAAATCGGCAATAAAAGTTAAAAGTTGACAACAAACCGGATGCCGGCGTGAGTAAGCTCAACAGGCTAGGACGAAATATCAAGTACAAACGGTTTAAGATTGATCTGATTTATAAAAAATATTGCGGGTAAGTTTTTTTGGTTTTTAACACTTTGAAAAAAAATGAGCAAATACGTTAAACAGTTAATTACAGACGGTGTCAAGAACAGGCTTGAGGGAGTTCAATACCTTATGCTTGTTAGTCTGACGGGGGTTGACGCTAATGCGAATAAGAATATTCGGGCGAATTTGGCTGGCAAGGGGATAAACCTGATGGTTATAAAAAATAGCCTAGCCAATCGTGCGTCGGAAGGGACTCCTTTGGCTGCCGCTTTCAAGGGCTTGACAGGTTCAAACGCTATCTGCTGGGGTGCGTCGGATATTGTTGCCCTTGCGAAAGAGTTAGTGAATCTGACAAAGAACAAAGACCTCAAAGGTTTTGAGATTAAAGGCGCAGTGCTTGACGGCGAGGCGTTCAATGCAGCACAAGCAATCGAAGTGAGCAAGTGGCTAACACGTGAAGAGCAGATTGCAGTGATTGTCGGTCAGATTGTTAGTATCGGGGCTAAATTGTCGGGTCAAATTATCTCTGTCGGCGGTGCGGTTGCGAGTCAGATTGCAAAAGTCGCAGAGAAATCAGACAACAACCCCGACGCAGCAAATACCGAAAGTCAGCCAAGTTAAGACAGCCGCAGATCAGCCGTCGTGATTGTTGCCTCATGCGAAAATATTTGATGGCGTTTGTTGGTGTCTGGCGGCGGTAGTGTTAGCGGCGGAGTTGAGAAAAGCGAACAAGAACATTTTTTTCATGCGGGAGCAAGTGTGATGCTTTGGGCGTATGATGAAATTGATTTGCGGATCAATGTTGGGTGATTTTGCTGTTGTGCCGGGTTGGCGTGGCGGTGGATTTTGCCCGCACGAATTTTATCCAAGTGGACGGCGACCTTGTTGGGTTGGTGTTGATTTGGAAAACTGAAAAATATGATGTTTTTTGAGTGCGTTAGTACTTGGGATTCATCGGCGAGAATTTGGGCGTATCGTTTGTTGATTACCGGAGATTTGCGGACGGTGTGATCTTTTTTTTGCCAAAATTGGACTGAAAATTCAAGTGTAACGATTTCAAATATGCAGAATGCTGTGATGCAATTTTTTAATGATGATTGTGTGATGGTTGTGTATTGCGTTCACTTGTTACGATTGTGCTGATGCGGATGTTTTGCGATGCGGGTATTTTGGTATCTGTAATCTGTGTTGGTGATTGTATTTTATAACCATTGTTTAATTGCGTTTTACGGCGCACGATTTGAAAGGAAAGGTTTAATGAGCGAGACAAAAGAATTTTCGGCGGCGATCAAAGAGATCGGAGACAAGATTGTCGCATTAACGTTGAAGGATGCGAAGGAGCTGAGTGATTATCTGAAGGAGGTTCATGGTATTGAGCCTGCGACGGGCGGCGCGGTGGTGGTGGCTGCGGCGGCGGGCGGCGGTGATGCCGGCGGCGAGAAAGCTGAAGAGAAGACAGATTTTGATGTTGTTCTTGAGAGTTTTCCGGCGGACAAAAAGGTCGCTGTCATCAAGGTCGTCAAGAATGCTACCGGCGGCGGTTTGACTGAGTCAAAAGCACTTGTCGAAAGTGCTCCGGCAAAAATCAAAACCGGTGTCCCAAAAGAAGAAGCCGAAAAGCTCAAAAAAGAGCTTGAGGAGAGCGGCGCGAAAGTCAGCATAAAGTAGCAGATGATACACGCAATACATTGTGATTTTGTTGACGCGAGAGCGTAAATGTTGCTGGTGTAAATTTGCTGATTATTTCGGATTTTGTGGGGGTATTACATTGTGTCTTTTATTCGCAGCATCAACGCCCTGAAAGGGCAACAAGCTCATAGCGTAGGGCAACGCCCTACGAAATAGACTCACGAACACCACTCGGGGCAACGCCCCAATAATATCAACAATAATGGAAGTTTTTAGTAGTGAGTTTTCTGTAAAGGATTATATTAAAACTGAAAACTAAAAACTTCCGCTTGGTCTGATATTGTTGCCCCGTTGGGGCGAAGGTTATTTATAATCAATTATCGTAGGGCGTTGCCCTACGCTATGATATTT
>JAISQS010000534.1 GCA_031274045.1 Planctomycetaceae bacterium
CGACGGAGTTATTATTTACTGTTGCGCTAATTTGGTGTATGCGCCGGGTTCTTTTGCACAAACCAAAAACAGAAGACGAAACAGCAGATAAGAAAGAAGTAATCATGCACAGCATCTGATAACAAGTTCTCTCATATTTGTAATATATCAGCGCAATATCCGCTCTAATCAGACCTTATTTATAACCCTAAAACGTATTTTAGCACGCAGATAACGCAGATTTTAAAGATATTCGCAGATAAAGAAGAACAGGCATTATATAAAAAAATCTGCGCAAATCATGATAATCCGCGTCGTCTGCGTGCTAAAAAGGTTTGGTGTTATGTTTGTGGGGGATTCACGGGCTAATAAGGTTGTTTTTGTAAAAAAATAAGGTTGTAAATAAGGTTTGTTTTACAACCGCGTTGCAAAATTTCACTGATATATTACAGTTTCTCAAGACTACTCAACAACATCACAACTCCATAAAACCATGTCACTATCTGCAATTTGTCCGCAATGTAGTTTTTCACGCGAAGTTGATAACTCGCTTGCCGGTCGTAAAGCAAAATGCCCGAAATGCGCAACGATTTTTGTTATCGGCAAAAATACAGTTGATACGATAAATCTTGCAACAGATACTTCTCTTGCGACAAATACTCCGCAAAAAGAACCGCCGCAGAATCAGTCTGCTCCTCTTGCAAAAAACTCCGCAGCGAAACCAACACAAAATCCGCAACCAAAACAGACAGTCCACGCGCAAAAAACACCCCCAGCCCAAACGACATTCCCCGCGCAAGCAACAACATCACCCGCACAACAAACCGCCGCAAACACAAGCGTTAATCTTGGCAAAACACAAAAAGAAAAAATCCCCAACCCTCTCGTTCCTGTTGGCGGTACTATGTTTCTTTGTCCGACATTGCAGACGCATGATGAATTGAACAGTTATCGCGCGTCGCTTTTGACTCCGTTGCAAACGCCGCTCAAAGTCAAGAAGATGACATTTGCTTACAAGTGCGGATTATTTTTGACGGGTTTTTTTATGATTTTGTTGCCGTTAGTTTATGTTGCGTTAATTGCGGGGTTATGTTTTCTTGTTTATCTTTTTTTTACAACATCTGAATTACAGGAAGCTGCGTCAGAAAGCGGCAAGTCGAGCGGTTTGTTGTTCTATATTTCGATACCTGTTGCGCTTTGTGCGGTGATAATTATTCTGCTTCGTCCGTTGATTTTTGGTTGGGGCGGCAAGGACACTCGTTTTGAGATTTCGCGTGAGCGAGAGCCGTTGTTTTTCGATTTTGTGCAACATTATGTGCGTTTGTTGGTGCGCCGATGCCGAAGCGAATTTTTGTTGATTGTCAAATAAATGCGTTTGCTAGTTTTTCGCATGGTTTTTGGGGTGCATTTTTTGGCGGCAATGCTTGTGATTTAACGGTTGGGTTGCCGCTTGTTGCCGGTTTGAACACGTCGGAGTTTGCCGGAATATTGGCTCACGAGTTCGGGCATTTTACGCAATCGGGAACTCGCAGGATGCATTATATGGTTGGCAAAATACTCGGATGGTTTGAGTATATTTATTATTATCGTGATCGGCTGGATGGGTTGTTGCGTGCGGGGATGGGGCTTGGTTATTTGGCGATTCCGTTTGTCGTGATACAGGCTATCGTCTGGATAGTCCGGCAAATCATTTGGATTTTTATGAAGCTAGGTCAATTCACCGCCGGTTTCATGAGCCGTCAAATGGAATACGATGCCGACAGCTTTGAAATCAGACTTTGCGGCAGCAGTCAATTTGGCAATACATTCACAAAGTTGACGATGTTGTCGATTGCAAATAGTAAAACCATCAATGATATTTCGTACATGTTGAATGAGGATCGGCTGCCAGACAATTATCCGTTGTTAATTGCCGCGAACATGAATATTCTCGGCGAACAACTCAAAGTATGGGCAAAAAAAACTATTGAAAAAAGTAAGTCGGGATTCTTTGATTCGCATCCATCTGATCTTGATCGGATTGCGGTTGCGGTTAAATCTTCCGAGTCCGGCGTGTTGCATGTTGATCGTCCGGCGAGTCTGTTTTTCCGCAATTTTTTAGCATTGAGCCGCGAAGTCTCAATTTCATTTTACGACAAAGAAGTCGGTTTGAAATTGGAATCGAACATGCTGAAAAACGCCGACGCTGTAATCGATCAATTACGCCGCGAAGATTTATGCGCCGATGCCGTCATACAATTTTTTCAACGCACCGCTGTTGCAAGATTCTTGCCGCTTTCGTCTGTTGAGAAGCCTCGCGATTACCGGCAAGCAATTGACAAACTGCGCAAAGCACGAGACCGCCAAGCCAACTTCGCCTACGAATCCGCTGACATCACCAAAGCATACGACGAAGCGAAAAATAAATCATTCAACGTGTTCTTTGCCCGCGAACTTTTACGTCTCGGAATCAAAGTCGATTTATCAAAAAGCGGATTAAAATTGAAATCATTTGCCGACGCGACTCAGACCGCAGAAATTTTGTCCGCACAACTATCAGCACAAGTTGCGCGGGTTTGGAATAGAGATAGTGCCGCTGCGGAAAGATTGACTTGCGCACTTGAATTGTTAAGGGCAAAAGAAATCAATTCGCAAATTGAAGGAGGCGATGCCTTGCTCAAAAGAATGGAATTTCTATTCGCAATACTCGTGTCAATGAGTCCGGCGTATGACGAATTTGAACAAGCACAAAAAGAAAGTTGGGCTGCGAGAGGTTGGTTTAACATGTTGTCCACACTGACACAAGATAAAGCCAACGCACTCTGGCGATCAGTCAGCGAAGGCGCAGACACAGCCAGACGCGTAATCAAAAACTTCCGCACAATATTCGAAACAGTACCATATCCCTTTGAACACGCGAAACAAGAAACGACATTGGGTATGTTTCTTGTCCCCGAACTCAACGAAGTAGAATGGACAGCAATCGATTATTATCAAGCGTTCGATCTGCTCGATAGCCGTTTGCTTGCAACGTATCGTCTGATGTTGGGAGAGTGTTTGGCGATTGCGTTGGCGGTGGAGAAGGCGATTGGGCTTGAGCCGTTGCCGGTGCCGCCGCCAAGCGACGAGGAATAAGATTGCGCGATTGAAAAAAAATTCCAATTTATCAAACCCTAAAAGAGTCAAATATTATAGTGTAGGGCAAGAACTATTGGCGTTAGACGAGAGGGTGTTAGGTTCGTTGCCTAAAGCCTTCCCGCCTAACCACCTGCTGAAAAATGAACTTTTTTTCAGACCACAAGCCTTAATCCATTTACCTGCCAATTGCAGACAACAATAAAACCGAAGAAAAATTTTTTTCAAAATGACTAAAAATACAGATGCCGCAAATCATTTCCAATTTGGCAAGAATTGGGAGGACTATGCCAAGTTGATAACAGACGAGCGTATTGAACTTGCTCAAAAGGAGCTTTTGCGATTGATTCCTGAGGAGCAGTTGCGTGGAGGTACGTTTTTGGATATTGGTTGTGGAAGTGGTTTGCATGCTGTTGCGGCGAGCAAGTGCGGGGCGCGTGATGTTTGTGCGTCGGATATTGATTCTGATTCGATAGCGGCGGCTAAACATTTATTGGTTAAGTATTGTCCGAATTCTTCTTGGAAGGTTGAGTGTATTAGTGTTTTTGACATGGATGCGGGCAAATATCATACATTTGATATTGTGTATTCGTGGGGAGTGTTGCATCATACGGGGTCGATGTACGAGGCGTTTTTCAAAGCAGCCGAAATGGTCAAGAGCGGCGGATTGTTGGTGATTGCAGTTTATAGGAAGACTGTTTTTTGTAATTTCTGGAAGGCGGAAAAATTTCTGTACAAAAAAAGTCCGTCGTTCGTTCAAACGATCATACGCGGCTTTTACAAATTATTCTTGCTCGGCTATTTGACAATACGCGGCAACAATCCGTTTAAATACTTGAAAGAATACCAAAAAAATAAAGGTATCTCTTTCCATCATGATGTTCATGATTGGCTTGGCGGTTATCCATACGAATCTGCCAAGCCGGACGAGGTCAGAAAATTCTTCACCGACAACGGATTCACACTAGAACGTGAATTCGTTTCCAAACAAACATTCGGTATCTTCGGATCAGGATGCGATGAGTTCGTTTTCAGAAAAAAATACTAGTATGAAGAAGAAAAATTCAGAAATAAAAGAAGACGTTTTGATATACCTTTATACCTATGAATTCATTTTTTCTGATTATTTCGTTTTTTGTGGGGCATTTACATCGTGCCTTTTATCAAGCACTGTATCAATACAATGTATCAACGCCCTGAAAGGGCAAAATATCATAGCGTAGGGCAACGC
>JAISQS010000535.1 GCA_031274045.1 Planctomycetaceae bacterium
CGACGGAGTTATTATTTACTGTTGCGCTAATTTGGTGTATGCGCCGGGTTCTTTTGCACAAACCAAAAACAGAAGACGAAACAGCAGATAAGAAAGAAGTAATCATGCACAGCATCTGACAAAAAGGGGCGTAGCTCTTGTTATAGCACACGTCTTTTAGATGTTTTTTGAGAATACGAAACATACGAAAAAAACGAAATGTAACTATTTTTAACGCGAAATACACGAAAATACGAAATTCGCGAAATTTTAGTAAACACATTTTTTAATCATTTTCGCGAATTTCGTTTTTTTTTAGCGTGTTTTGCGTTAAAAAATTATTTCGTCATGTTTCGTATATTTCGATTGTTTTGTATTCTCAAAAAAATTGTGTGGTATAACGAGTCTCTCTCCCCCCGCTTGACATCTTTTCACGCGTAATCTAAACATTCGCCCGTCTTGATTTTGTGCGTGCAAAAAACATTTCAACCTCTACCCCGAAAAACAACAAACCCCAAAAACAAATGAACACCACCAAAACAAATTCGATTTGCGCAACGTTATTCATTCTCGCAATCGCAATGTTTTCTATCATTGTAATTGCTCAAACGAATTCGGATGCGAAGCCACCGGAATCAACAGTTGAAAAAATCGCTGGCTTGAACGCAAAATTTATTGTTGCGCTAATATCCGATGGAGAAGGCGGAGCTTGGCTCGGTACGGAAGATGAGGGCGTTTTTCATTGGCAAGCTGATGGCAAAGTTTCTCAATTCACCAAAAAAAACGGTCTCGGTGATAACAATGGTTATGCCTTGGCGATTGATAAACTTGGAAGACTTTGGGTCGGACATTTGAATACGGGTGTTTCTGTTTTTAATGGGAAAGATTGGAAAAATTATGATGTTGTTGATGGTCCGATTGGGGAAAGGATTTTTGATATTGAAATTTGCCCAAAGGACGGCGATGTCTGGATGGCAACATCGGCGGGGATTTCGCGATATAAAATTGACGATGATTCTTGGGAACATTTCACGCGGGAGGATGGTTTGCTTGAAGATCAAGCATCGGCTTTGGCGTTTCTTGATGATGGGACTTTGATTGTCGGGACTCAATGTCACGGGCTTGCGATTTTTAATCGTTTCGCAAATGGAATCTATCGGCACAAGCGAAATATAACCGCGCCGGATCGCTTTGGGCAAAATATTAGTCCGGTTCCGCTTGTGCCGTCCGGCAATTTCTTTCACTCAAATTTGATCAACGATATTCTCGTTGCGCAAAATGCACCCGACTCAAAATCACAAGGAATCTGGATCGCAACCTCCACCGGTCTTATCAAAGCAAACAATGATTTGACTAAATTTGAATTCTGGCGCGGCAAGGATTACGCGGACAAAGTTCACGGACTTTGGGGCGGCACGCCGAAAGATTTTAAACCTGCGCCGAAAGAAATCATGGATCAACTTTTGCCGGAAGATTATTTGACGTGTCTGGCGGAGGATTTGCAAGGCGTAATCTGGATCGGCACTCGTCAAAATGGTTTTGTTGTGGCAGATCAAAAAACCGGTCAACGCGCAACCGGAACACCAAAAGGTTCTGGTTTACCGGACAATTTTGTAACAAAATTATTGTTGCTCAAAGATGGCAATTATTTGATCGGCTTCTACGGCGGCGGAGTTGTAAAGTCAAAAAATCCATTTGAACTAGTCACAAGAAAACCAATAAAAAAACCGACCAGTAAAATCAGACCAACATTTTCCGTTGCGCAAAATGATTTTCCGAAATTGCCGCAAGCGATGCGGTTGCCTACGGCTGAAGAACTGCGATCTACGTACTATCAACTCAAAAAAATGCCAGTTGAATCGAAGCCGCCGAGTCTGCTTGTTCTTAATGATGATTGGCGGACGAAAGGTGATTGGATAGATCGTTATGGACGTTTTGCGGCAGTTCTTTGTGCACAAGCAGGCGGAGGCTTGAATTTTTATGATGGTTATTTTGCGGAGGATATTGAGACGGCGGGCGGTATCGGACGTAATTTTAAGGCGAAAAAAGATTCGTTGAGACATTGGATTCACTGGCTCGAATCAGATGATAAGCGGGTTTTACAATGTTCCAATCTGGGCGGCAGGCGGCAATCATCTTGGGATGACCACAAAGAAGTTTATCCGATTACGCTTGATGGTCCGCATATTTATGTTACGTGTAAAATGCCAACAGGTAAGTATTCGGTCTCGCTTTATTTTTTCAACAAGGACGGTCACGATGGCAGTAATAGATTGCGTGATTTTGTTGTATCTGCGGCGTTGTTGAATTTGTCAGATGGCGATTTTGAGAAAATCCGTAATGAGGAAGCGTCAATTGAACCATTATTTTTGCAAGCACCTATTGTTGCCAAAACACGAGTAAAAGATTTTTGGGGTGGTGAATATAAACGGTTCTATGTTGATGTCAAAGACAACAAATACGCCGTGTTCAAAATAGATTCAAACTACTCATTTTGTACTATTGTTAGCGGAGTCTTTTTTGATCCGGCGGGCGAATTACTTTTGCCGGACCAAGACACAAAATATTGGCGGACAAGATGGGAAAGAGTAATAAAAAATCCCGTAGAATTTTGGTGGTGGGGCTATCACGCTTTGGATTGGACGCTCTACCAACGCGACCACAACCCAACATGGTTCTACAAAAACGCAAGAAAAAAATTACTGCCGATAGCACGCGCTTTTGTAAAAATGGAAAATGGATTGCCATATCACGACGCTGAAATTGACATAGAAGACGCAGTGAGGATTCGTCCTAGTCTTGCAAAACTTCTGAATTACGTTCAGCTATTCGATGCCGCCGATCACGTTTTTTATGGCGACTTAAAATATAAAACGCACACTTGGGAAGAATATACCGAACGTGGTCGCGAACATTACAGTGAATATAAATGGAATTGGGACATCTTTTACAAAAAATTTGTTACGAAAAAAGTAAATCAACACACGTGGGCTCCGTTAAAATTGTTAGACGAAAAGAAGGAAAAAGAAAAAATTGAAAAAGAAAAAAAGAAAGGAATGTAGATTTATGAAAAAACTTTTTATTGCGGTATCGGTCGTTTTGACGGCTGTTTTAACGCACGCGGCATGTAATATGGCGAATGCCGGAGAGCATATCGTAGGGTTGTATAAGCTGACGATCTTGCCAAATGATCCGTCTTATTTGTCAAAAGTGCCGCGACTTTTTGATAATCCGACAACCGATTGGTATGATGCAAAAAACCATAAGCCATTAGAGGGTAAAACGTTCACCAATGATATTTCGGTGAACTTTAAGCTGACATTACAAATGAATGATCCTAAAAAAGGATACGAAGATGTTCGCCACAATGCAAAAGATACTACCTTCACGGTTTCGATTATCGAAGGTAGTAATTCTTACATCAGGAATGTTAGAACAAGTAGTACGTCACTTCTGTTCAGATACATTAACAATTGTCAGGAGGCTACACGTACACAGAGAACAGGCATGCCCCCACAAATAAAACCTATTTTAATTGCTCTTGAG
>JAISQS010000548.1 GCA_031274045.1 Planctomycetaceae bacterium
AATAAATTTATCGGTGTTCTTTGTGTGATCTTCGCGTCCGTTACGGCAATGGAAGTTTTCAGTATTCTTCCGTTACTTTTCATTACATTTCTCTGAAAAATCCCCTAATCAGACACGAACAATTAGGGAACTTTGCGGCGGACATTTTGTTTTCGTTTTTGGTCTCTACTTGCGTTGCTTGTGATATTCTATTACAATTCCGCGTCTTGTTGGTTTCTTGTTGTTTGATTCGGCGGGGCTGGTAGGTTTTGATTGTTTGCAATTGAAATTTAATTTGTGTTCGCTGGTTTACTTGTGGCAGTATTCAATGCGGCGGTATTCAATATTTAATATTCAATTTTTATTTGCAATTTTTATTTGCGGCTTTTACGTTTTGAAATCAACGAAATCAATTGTGCGTTTTGTGTATAGTATGTTATGTATATTTGCTAATATTTTTTATTTGATTTATTTTTCTTATGGCTCTGGTCACGATTCGAATTTTGGACGGTCCTGAGCGTGGCAAGGCTTTTCATCAAGTTGCAACGCCAGTAACAGTTGGTCGGGAGGAAGGGAATCTGATTCAGTTGAGCGACGAGAGAATAAGCCGCTACCATCTCAAAATACACGAGAATAACGGCGCGATAATATTGACAGACCTCCAAAGCACCAACGGAACCCGGATTAACGGTGAAGTTGTGTCTGTTTGGCATCTTCGTCCGGGCGATATTATTTCTGCCGGAAGAACCGTACTGGTCTTCGGGTCAACAGACGAAATCACAACACGACTCGCGTCACTCGCTAAACAAGATTTGTCTTCTTGCGTCCCAATGGGAGTCGATGGCGAAGAGTTCAACTTTTTGAGCAGATCACTCGAACGCGTAACAACAGACGATATCAATTCATCATTGTTCGATGTCGCAATCTTTCGCGGACTTTCGCCCAAAGAACTTGCACCTTTGCATCTGCTCGCGCCGCCGTCTATTCCAACAGGCTTGCAACCGCGAAGTGCCGCCGAATTAACAGAATTTTTGCAATACCTCCATCTAAGATTGAGATACCTGGTCGCCTCCGTTAAACCCGAACCAAACAAAAAAAACGATAACAATAAAACCGACACAAACCGAGTTACCGTCGCAGCAGACCAATGGCAAAATATTATTGACCTCTACGACAGAATCGCAAAATACCTCAACTCCATTTCAGAACCATAAACAGATTAGTTTTTTTCGCACACAGATAACGCAGATTGTCAGGATTTACGCGGATTTTTGTTAGGAAAAATAAGGTTATAAATAAAGTTGAGTAGAACGGATATTGCGCTGACTGCAAATATTCTTCCATTACCTTCACATTATCTTCCTGTGAAAAATCGACTAAATCGTGCAAGAACAATTAGAGAATTTGGTACTACGTTTTGATCTACTTGTGCGGCTGTGCGGCGGTTTCAAGGAATCAATATTTAAGCTGCGTCGCGTATGTAATGCGTTGCGCAGAACACTTGTAATTTATGATTGTTTTATATCCGGGTTATAGTTTTCATTCGTTATTATCGGAGTTGGAAGAGGCTGAATCTAGTGAGTTGATGGTTGCTTATACGGCTGCGTTTCATCCGGCAATCATCAAGCATTTCGGCAAAACTCCGAAATTTGAAACCGCGTCAAGTCTGACTCCCGACAATATGCACGGTTTAATTATTGTGCCTGAATGTTGTGAATCTTATCTTCCGGCGGATTTCGCGGAAGGGGATTTGGACGATGTTATTGTGATTCGTCATTTGAAATCGCGGCATGAAATTGTTGAAGAGGTTATTCGGCGTTGTGAGATTGAGAATAATTTTCGTGATGAGTTTGTTGATGATTTTTATACATTCGGTGTTGCGAATTTGTTGATAACTCTGCTTGCCCAACACTTGCACTATCTTGACATCATAGACGAATCGGCTCTCCTCCAACCTCTCATCAAAATAATTGACATCGAAATTGAATCTGCAAAAAATAAACTTGAACATGCCGACGATCCGCTTGACCAAAACGGCGAATCAACAACCGCCGTCACAATCCGCGAACAATTCAAAGAAGCATACGATCACATCTGTACAACTAAAGAAAATTATTATCCGTCGAGTATGTATTTGGTTGAGTTGGTGTTGGTGGTTCGGTCTACGCTTGGTGAGTCGTTTCGTAGGTTGTTAGTTGAGCGTGGTGGTTGGAATTTATTTTTGTCGAGTGGTTTGCTTGATGTTTTGCCTGATGTTGCGGCGGAGACGTTTAGTGAGTTGCGGCGTGCGGCTGATTCCGGCAAAATAAATTTCATTGCCGATGACATCTCCGATCAACCTCTCTTGCTTCTTCCGATCTTAGACGCGGCGGACAAAATTTTACAAGGTGTCTCAATTTATCGTGATCGTTTGTCAATTTCGCCAACAATTTATGGTCGTCAAAAAAGCGGTCTTGCGCCGTTTTTGCCGCAGATTTTGAAGTTGGCTGGATTTAGCGGCGTGATCTATTTTTCGCCGTTGGACGGTTGGCATTTGAGCAATCGCAACCACAGCAAAATGGTTTGGCAAGGAGTTGACGGCACAAAAATTGACGCACTGGCGCGGTATCCAATGGGCAACACGTCGAGCCGGAATTTTTTTAATTTTGCCGAGCATTACTCTGAATTCATTAACGTTGACAATATCCCGACAACTGCCTTCGCTGCCTTTCCTGTTGATAAAGCGATTCAGACAAAACAGAATATCGTTTCAAATAATCCCGATGAGGCTGACAATGTTGATGCCAATGTTGATGCCAATAATGCGACCGATATTGATACTGATGCTGATGCAGATGGCGTTGATGATGCCGATGCTGAAAAAATTGCGAAAAAAGATGAGCAGAATAATAGTACGAATTGTGAGGTTATTGATTGGTGTCGTGCGTTGCGGCGAATCTCTGAATTTGCGCCGCAACTTACTGATTATGTGAGTTTGAAATCTTATTTTGAATCGACTGCACAAATCGGTGAGCCTGAGTTTTTTAGCTACGAAAGTTACTCTGCCGGTGAGCCGGTAAACATACAATTTTGGTTACAAATTTACCGAAACAGCGTCACTCGTGTTGTTAAATCCGCGTTGGAAACCGCAGCGCAACTGCTCGGTCAAAAATTGTCCGGCGATCACATAACCGATTTTATTAGCGCAACAGAATTTCAAAAGTCAGAAAAAATAGATTCCAAAAATCGCGTCAATATTCCAAATGATGTTAAATTGCAGAGTGGTATTTTGGTGTTGAATGCTTGGAATTTTACGCGGCGTGCGTTTGTTGATGTGAGTGATTTTGGAGAATTGCCGGAAGTGATTTCGCCGATAGTTTATGCCGGAGTGAATTATTGTAACGAAAAAGAATCAGAAATTTTTTTCGACAACAAGAATAAGAATAACAGCGAAGATTCATATTTGAAACGGTTGGAAATTGTGGTGGATGTTCCTCCGCTTGGTTATGTTTTTATCGCGAATCCGAATCCGCGAGCGGCTATTTTGGATAACGACAAATTTGATAACGACAAAAAAGAAGAGCGAGTCGTTTTGAGTCATAATTCGAGCAATTCAATTAGTCCAAAAAATGCCGGTTCGCCCAAAAAATCCGGTGTGTTGAATTTTTTTGCCAAATTGTTTCATGTTGATAGATCAAAAAGATTGATTACAAAGTTGGAGGATAATGCCGCGTATATTTTGCAAAATGAATTTTTTGTTGCGCGAATTGATTCTGATACGGGGATGTTGCGGTCGATTTTTACGTCGGGTTATCGTCACAATCAGCTTTCGCAACAGCTCGGATTTCGTTTGCCGAAGTCGTTGCGCGAGATCGATCCGCGTCCGGCAAACGATCCGAATCGCGGGTATGCGAGTCCGGTTGTTGATGCGGTTTGGATTGAGATGGATGGCGAAGTGACAGGTTGTTTGAAATTTCGCGGACGCTTAATTTGTGAGGATGGAATGGAGATCGCGAAGTTTACCGAATCGGCAACAATTCGTAAATTTAGCCGAATTTTAGAATTTAATTTTTCAATCGAACCGACAAAAGGTCAATGGCTGGATTGGTTCGCAAAAAATTACAACAACTCCGATACAAACAACTCAAACGAAAATCAAAATAACAACACCAACACCAACAACCCCAAAGATCAATCTTCATGGGATTCGTATTTTGCGATTCGTTCGGCGTGGAATGATCGGTCGCTTGAGTTGCGCGGGTGTCTTGGTGATGGTGTTTATTATGCGCCGAATTCAAACAGAATTTTATCGCCGCGTTTTGTCGATTTGCGCGGCGAACGTCATTCTTTGACTTTCTTTTCGGAAGGTCTACCGTTTCACAGACGTTTTGGCGAAAGACATTTAGACACAATTTTAATCGCTCGCGGCGAACTGGATTTCAACAACGATAATAACGTCAACAATGATAATATTGATAACAACAACGACCGCAAACTTGACATTATTGAAACGATAAATGATCCGTCGGCAAATGACGCTTTTCCAAAGAACGCGAAACCGAATGAATCACAAGATACAAATGAATCCGGAAAATTTGTGTATCGTTTTCGGTATGGAGTTGGTGTTGATATTCGTCATCCGGTTGCGAGTTCGTTTGAGTTTATGTTGCCGAAGCGCGAGTTACAAATTCCCGTAACAATTCTCAAAAAAATTGCCGACGACGAAAATACAATTCCCCCAAACAAAATCGCTGCAAACAAAAGCTCCGCAACAAAAATCACTGCAAACAAGCAAAAAACAAAGCCAAAATCGATTTCATCGTGGTTCTTCAGAATTGATTCGCCGAATATAATTGTGTTGTACTGGCAACCGATATTTGTCAAAGACGACAACAAATTTAATAAAAATGACGGCACAAAAAAAAGCGGTAAATTGAATGCGAACGATGCGATGAAAGTGGCTGACGGAGGGCAAGTTTCGGTTGGACTCGACGCGAAACCGATAGGGTTCAAGGTGTTTTTGCTTGAGACGGAGGGCGCGGCGACAAAGAGCGTGTTGCGATCATTCCGTCAAGTTAAACGAAGTTTCAGCACAAATTTATTAGACGAGGAATTACAACAAATGACCATAACAGAAGCGGGAATAAAAATTGAGTTACATCCGAACGAATTACTCCCGTTGACAGCGTATTTCTAGTATAAAGTTTCTGATTATTTCGTTTTTTGTGGGGCATTTACATCGTGCCTTTTATCAAGCACTGTATCAATACAATGTATCAACGCCCTGAAAGGGCAAAATATCATAGCGTAGGGCAACGCCCT
>JAISQS010000578.1 GCA_031274045.1 Planctomycetaceae bacterium
CCAAAAAAAACATCCGGAAATCGCAGCCATCTTCGTCTTGCCAACAAACAAAAAAACAACATCATTCGAAATCAAAACAATAGGACAAATAACCCACCAATAAAAATATTTCGCGCAGAAACGCAAAGAAAGAGAATTTTATTTTTTCGTATTCTCCGCGCTCCTTGCGCCTCTGCACGAAACAAAAATTATATTTCGCGCAGAGACGCGGAGAGCGCAAAGGAAGGAATTTTATTTTTTCGTATTCTCTGCGTTCTTTGCGTCTCCGCGCGCAACAAAAATATATTGCGCGCATGGGCGTGGAGAACGCAGAGGAGGAAATTTTATTTTTTTTGTATTATCCGCGTCTCTGCGCGCAACAAAAAATTGAGGTTTAGAATGTGAATTTTGATCGCAACAAATTCAGGCTTTTTGGGACGGCTTTATTTGGGTCTTCTTCTCCTTCAAATTCCAGCGAGACGAAGCCTTTATAATTATGTTTTCTTAGGATGTTTGCGATTTTTTCGTAATCGATATCCAGCGAATACCATTTACCTCCGCCGTAGTATGTTTTTGCTTGTACGAGAATTGCTTTTGGAATAAGTTTCTCAAATTTTTGATAGTAATCTTCGAGAAAATTTCCTGTGTCGGCGGTAATTTTTAACCAATCTGAGTCGACCGCGTCAACAATTCTCAACACGCCCTCCGGCGTACTTCCTAACCCCCAATGATTCTCCAACCCCATCACAACTCCAGCATCACCCGCAAACGAAACAAGCTCCCTAAACGATTCAATCACCCAAGGAAATCCGTCCTCATCCTTGTAACCCGCAAGCGGCGGCTCAACTCCACGATTCTTCATCAACTCATCAAAATTCTTCGACGTACCCCAACGCCCAGTATTTACCCTAATTGTCGGAATACCAAGATTATGCGCAAGCTCAATACTCCGTTTTGTCTTGTCAATATTTTCATCACGTATCTTTTTGTCAGGTGTCAAAAAAGTCTGATGAGTAGAAAGCGAACAAAGAAACAACCCTCTTGACAAGGCTTGACGTTTGAGATTTGCGATTGTTTTGGAGTCTTTTTTTGTCATTTGTACTTCGAGGATTTCGACGGCATCGAAGCCAAAGTCGGCGGCACGATCTATACAGTTGTCGATAGGCACTTCTTCTTTGTTGAAATGCCAAAATGAATATGTTGAAACGCCGATGAGATTCCCTTTACGCGCGCCGGATTTTTGTTGATCGACAATTTTACAGTTACTATTTGCGTTTGTCGTTGATTCCTCGGCGAGGCAATTTGCATCGGAGTTACTACGGCAAAGTCCAACCATAAGTCCGCCGGTAATTCCTGCTGCTGTAATATTCGTACAAAAATTGCGGCGTGAGATTTTATCGGATTTTTTGATCGTGTTTTTGGTATACATTGAGTTAAGTTTTTTGTTGTGAGTCCGTTTTTTGTGGACTGCTGTTGTTTTATGCCAAGATTTGTAAAGATTGGCATGATATTAGGTTTTGACTTTATTACTATCGTCTGCTGCAAATTGCCCGTAATTGAAATTCCGATCACGGCGGTCTTCGATTTAAGCTATGTGCAACGAATAGGCAACTACAACGTGCAATTGCAATCGAACGATTTTATGGTAGAACAACGGCAAGTCAAGTGGGCTTTTTTTGTGTACGTTAGACAATTTAATTTCAGCGCAAGTAAGTTAGCTATAACAGCAATTCCGATGGGTTGCAGCCTGCTTGACAATGCGAAAAATTAAATTGTCTGTAAGTATGATTATTTATTGAAACGAAAAATGAGTGTGGAAACTTTATCGTGGGTTGGTGATGTATCGGATGGTTTTTTGCGGTTGATTGATCAGACGTTGTTGCCGTTGGAGTTGTGTACATTGGATTGTCGAGATGTTGAGACGGTTTGGGATGCGATTAAGCGGTTGCGGGTTCGTGGTGCTCCGGCGATAGGTATTGCCGCTGCGTATGGTGTGGTTGTCGGATTGCAAAGGGCGGACACCGATTCTTTTGACGCACAATTTGAAAAGGTTGTGCAATATCTGGCTTCAAGCCGACCGACGGCAGTCAATTTATTCTGGGCAATTGACCGAATGAAAGATCGTTTTAAGATTGCCAAAAAGAACGCGGCAAACGCAGCGAATTCGTCTAACAGCTCAAATCCGGCACAACCCAAAACGGACTCTTTGGAATGCAGCCGACACGGTGAGTTAAAAATAAAATTGTCTCCGGCGCAAAAGGCGGATGTTCTTGCCGAATTATTCGCGGAGGCAAAAACGATACACGACGAAGATAGAGGAATATGTCGGGCAATCGGTCATCACGGTCAATCTATCATCAAAGACGGCGATACTTTTATTACGCATTGTAACGCTGGCGGATTGGCGACGGCGGATTATGGGACTGCGTTGGCTGTTTTTTTTGCGGCTGCGGAATCGGGCAAAAAGATCGCCGTGTACGCCGACGAAACGAGACCCTTGCTGCAAGGTGCGAGACTCACCGCTTGGGAATTGATGCAAAGAAAAATTGACGTTACGCTGATTTGCGATTCGATGGCGGCGTTGGTAATGCGTCAAGGAAAAATAAACGGCGCAATTGTCGGCGCCGACAGAATCGCGGCAAACGGAGATACCGCAAATAAAATCGGAACGTATGGTTTGGCAATCTCCGCCAAAGCACACGGCATACCGTTTTATGTCGCCGCACCTGTGTCAACTTTCGACTTAACTATAAACGACGGAAGCGGAATACCAATCGAAGAACGCGATGCCGACGAAATCTGCAACGGTTTCGGAAAACGAACCGCACCGGAAGGCGTTGCCGTATACAATCCCGCTTTTGACGTTACCCCAGCAAGCCTAATAACAGGAATCATCACCGAAAAAGGAATCATCAACCCCATAAATAAAGAAAACATCTCAAAAATTATCACAAAATAATTCGACTTGATTTTTCGTTGCGCTTTCGAGGGAATTTTT
>JAISQS010000596.1 GCA_031274045.1 Planctomycetaceae bacterium
GGCGTTGCCCTACGCTATGATATTTTGCCCTTTCAGGGCGTTGATACATTGTATTGATACAGTGCTTGATAAAAGGCACGATGTAAATGCCCCACAAAAAACGAAATAATCAGAAAAAAACACTATCAAAAATCAGACAATATAAAACAAGTCTATTATAAAGATAAAATATATTCGACTAGATCATCTAATTGTGAATCGGTTAATTGTTCTATGTTTCCGTTTTCTTTGCCGTGTTTTCCGTGTTTGAAAATATCTTTTAGATTTGCGTAGCGTCCATCGTGCAAATACGGCGCGGTGCGCCACACCTCAATAAGCGTTGGCGTATCAAAAGTTGTTTGATCTGAATATTGATCTTTCGTTCCGGTGTCGTACATTTGCAAATCAGTGAAATGCGGAGCCGGATGGCAATCAACACAACCCGTTTTTGCACTTTCAAAAATTATTTTTCCGCGAGCAGCTTTTTCGCTTAAATTACCGTTGATCAAGTGTGGACTTTGGATCGGTTTGAGTTCGCGTAGATATTCGTCTATTGCCAGACAAGCATCGCGTTGGGGCGGAGCGAACATGATGAAACGAAATCCGGTGCGGGTACATTGCATCACGTGCCGCCGATCTCCGAGCCACATTGTCGGCGGCGTGTCGCTGCTTAAAATTAAGCTCTTCGTGTTTTTTGGATTACCCTCGCCATCGTGCAACAAATCCCAATTCATCCCCGTCATCCGAGCGTCTGGATGGCAACTCGCGCAACTTTGCCATTGATCTTTACAAAGCGTCGCGTCATTCCAATACATCTCGCCGGCACGCTTCAAATCCATATCGCCGCCGCCAAGCTCAATACAAACAACAGCACCCGATTCAGGATCAATCTTTTGCACCGTATCACTAAAATAAGACGACGCGTAAACATATTTGCCAACAACCGCAATACCTCTCATTCCTTTGCCATCAAGTTTTATTCGTTGTTTGATATTCGTGAGAAATGTTAAGTCATTCGATGTATCGATGGGCGTATTGTTGGTTCTGATCGTGTCAAGTTTTTTGTGCATTGCCTCGCGATCAATTGTTATAACTTCATCCGTTCCCGCAATCGTGATCCAAAGAGATTGCCCGTTCGGAGACATCACAATTCCCCACGCATTCGCCGCACCAAGTTCAGGATCGTCCAACAAGACCGTATTCGCAAAATCATTTTTCGTGTCAATAACGCATATTCCATTTGCATTCATCCAACCGCCGTCAACTTTTGTTGTGTCATTCCAAAAACGCGACAATATCTGCGTAACATAAACATAATTCCCGTCAGGTGAACAACAAATGTCTTGCAACATGCAACTGCCGTTTGGAAGTTTTATATTTTTTATTGTTCCTGTTTCGATATCAATCACGCTTACAGAAGCGGCGACTTTGAGTGGTTTATTTGGATTATCGGGAAAGTTTGTTGGTTCGTTTGGTTGATAATTTGCGACAAAAAGTTGCGAACCGTTTGGTGGGATTGTTAAACTTATCGGCTCGCGCACGACACGCCAACGCCTGACCAAACGTAAATCCGAAACAACATACTCCGCAACATCACCGCTAAAACGATTACACAAAAAAAGTCTCTCACCATCAGGCGAAAGAATCGGACTCATCGGCGTATGACCGGCGGCAACATCAAATTTGATCGCACCTGTTGCAATATCTATTGCTTGTAATTTTCCGTTTGCACCGCCGGAAGTCACGTACATTGTCTCGCCGTCTTGTCCCAAAACAATCCCGCTAGGCTCAACTCCAACCGGAATCGTCCGCAAAATTTTATCAGTAACAACATCAATCAACATCACTTCATCCGCATCACGATTCACAACAAAAACAACCGCACCATCCACTCCACTCACCAACTCAACCGGACTCTTAAACCGCATCGCAACTTTTTGAGCCGCAAAAATTTCGCCGTTTGTAACTTTTTGTTGCGTCGGATTTTGTGTGTGTGCGGCAACTGAATTAAGATTTTGTGCAATTTGATTTTGTTTGATTATGTCGCGTTGTTGTCGTGCGTGTGCGGTGAGAAAATTTTGAAATTCTTTTTTTGAAATAGTGCCGTCGCGGTTACGATCTGATTGGACAAATACTGTATGTGCCAAAGTTGATTCGTTATTTCGTTGCGCAAATTGATCCGTCTCATTGCGCGCAGCCGCAGCTAGAAATATTTCAAATTCATTTTTATTTACGTAGTTGTCGTTATTTTTATCGGCGAAATCAAATTGTGTTTTTGGTGCGGGATTGACAATATTCGCAACAGCATCGTGCAAAACGTCTGACATCACCCCAAACATTAAAACAGCACCAATCACAATACCAACAAATAATACAACAATAAACTCAAAAACATCCAATCTTTTATTTGACATATTTTTAAACTATCTGTATTTGAAATTTAATTTACGTGTCCCGCCCGCCCATTGTGCGTCAGGAAACCAAACAAGCTAAAACGGAACGCCAAAAAATATTGGCAGCCAAGGTAGGCAACCGACTGCCAGGCGGTTGCGTCGGCGTACTCGCCGACAATTGGGGCGGAAAACGCATTGGCAAAACCAAAACGTCAAACGTTTTGGGCGATTTGGTATATTAACACGTTTTCCGCTCCACTGTTTTCGTCTTGCTTCGCTCGCCGAAAACACAACCGCCCAGCGGTCGGTTGTCCACCTTACGTTGCCGTCCAGCGGTCGGTTGCCCATCTTGCGTTGTTCTCCTTGCGTTGTTCGCATTATGTTGCCGAGCTGTTTTGGTGTTAATTTTTTGTAAATAGGAGTGATAATTATTATGGTGAGGTCTTGGGCGGTTTATCCGGGTTCGTTTGATCCTTTTACGTTGGGGCATCTTGATGTTGTTGAGCGGGCGAGTCGGTTGTTTGATTCGCTTGTTGTGGCGATTGGCGTGAACAATGAGAAGCGTCCGTTGTTTTCTGCGGAGGAGCGGACGGAGTTGATACGTCTTTCAACTGCTCATATCAAGAATATTGAGATAAAAGTTTATACGGGTTTGACGGTTCGTTTTGTGAAGGAGATTGGGGCGAAGATTATGATTCGCGGGGTCCGACCGATTACGGATATTCCGGCGGAGTTGACAATGATGATGGCAAATCGGCGGCTTGCCCCTGAGATTGAGACGTTGTTTATGATTGCTGATGGCGATTTGGCGCACGTATCAAGTTCGTTGATCAAAGAAATCTCCTCTATTGCCGACGAAACCGCTTTTGCAAAATTCCTGCCTCAACCAATCGTAAAAACCGTAATAAATAAATTACGAAATGAAAGATAAAAAATTTGGCTCTTTTATCGTTTCTTATTGACGTGTTAAAGTAAAATATAAAGGCTGGTTACGATAAATCATTGCCCTGCATCGCATAAAAAACTAATCAACATTACTCAAACCAATTCGTAACCGGTAACCAGTTTCCTCCTCCCTTAATAACCAACGAAGCCACCCCGCACGCG
>JAISQS010000597.1 GCA_031274045.1 Planctomycetaceae bacterium
GCACGGGGGGACTTCGTTGGTTATTAAGGGAGGGGAAATTGGTTACCAGTTACGGTTCAGTTTTCCAAAAACTCTTTATTATTTTATGTTAGTGTAACAACAAAAAAATATAAAAGAGCCTAAAAAAAAATCTGCGCAAATCCTGATAATCTGCGTCATCTGCGTGCCAAGAAACGAAATTCGCGAAAGTGATTTTTAAAACGCATTAGTATATAGTGGATTGTTTGACGTAAATTTTCATGTACAATGCTGCGCCCGTTTTGACCGTGCGGTTATTGCGGATTCAGTAAAAAATCAAAAAATTGAAAGGATAAAATTGGTTTAGGGTTTAACATGTCAGAATCAAAACGACTGTATAATTTTTCGGCGGGACCGGCGGTGTTGCCGGTTTCGGTATTAAAGAAGGCGCAGGAGGAGCTGCTCTGCTTGCCCGGCGCGGGCGCGTCGGTGATGGAGATTTCGCATCGTTCAAAAGAATTTGAACCGGTCATCGGCGGCGCGATTGCGAACATACGTAAATTGCTCAACATACCGGACACGTATGACGTGCTTTTCCTGCAAGGCGGCGCGCTTTTGCAATTTGCGATGATTCCAATGAATCTACTGGCGGGCAAATCCGCCGATTACGTAATCACCGGCACATGGTCAAAAAAAGCATTCTCCGAAGCAAAACTCGTCGGTCAAGTTCGCTCAATTTGGGACGGAAACGACATCGGATACCGCCGGAAACCTTGCGATGAAGAACTTGCAATCTCACACGAAGCCGCATACGTCTACATCTGCTCAAACGAAACCATCGAAGGCGTACAATACCAAGTCCTGCCAAACACAAACGAAATACCGCTCGTATGCGACGCTTCATCTGACATCTTTTCTCGCCCGATTGATATTACGAAGTTTGGGCTTTTGTATGCTTGCGCTCAAAAAAATCTCGGTACCGCAGGCGTGACAATGGTCATTATCCGGCGGGATTTAATCGAACGCTCAAACAACAATATCCCGTCACTCCTGAACTACAAAAAAATATCCGAAGCGAAGTCAATGCTAAACACGCCGCCATGCTTTGCTGTATATATAGTGAAGCTTGTGACGGATTGGCTGCTGAATGAAATCGGCGGGCTTGACAAAATGTACGAGATAAACAAAGAAAAAGCCGATTTGCTATACTCCGCAATCGATAACTCGGACGGATATTACAAATCGCACGCGGATAAAAAATTTCGCTCAATTATGAATGTTCCGTTCCGCTTGCAGTCGGATGAATTGGACAAAAAATTCCTGAACGAAGCCAAAAACGCCGGATTGATAACTTTGTCGGGACACCGAAGCGTCGGCGGACTCCGCGCCTCAATCTACAACGCCATGCCAAAAGAAGGTGTAATAGCATTGAGAGACCTCATGCTGGAATTCGCAAAAAATAATCCATACACAAGACACGAATAATTAGTATTTTTTAGCACGCAGATGACGCAGATTGTCAGGAATTGCGCAGATTTTTTTATAAATGCCTGTTCTACTTTATCCGCGAATATCTTTGAAATCCGCGTTATCTGCGTGCTAAAAATAAAAAAACAAAAAAACCAATTTTGATGTATGAAGACTGCATATAAATCTCCCCTTTCCTTCCTTTATCTTCCTGTGAAATATTCCGATTGTTGTCGGGTTAATTTTGCGTTTACGTTGGTGGAGATATTGATTGCATTGGTTTTGATGACGATTATGCTTGGTCTTGTTGCGGTGTCGGTTGATGTTTATCTTCGTCAAATGGTGGTTAGTCGTTCGGAGGTTGAGGAGTCTCGTCTTGCGCGGGCGTTGCTTGATCAGATAGCTCAAGAGTTGCGTTCTGTTGTTGTTTTGCCGACGGAGGAGGAATTGTCGTCTGATATTGACGCGGAGTTACTCGTTACCTTGTTCGGATCAACAGCAAGCTCCGCCGGCACCGGAGCCGCCGCAACCACATCATCAAACACAGCATCAACCGACGACAACTCCGATACATCCACCGACGGTGGGCAAATACCGACCGAATCAAGCAGCGTAACCGCCGAAATTGAATCCGTAGCCGGAACAATTCCGGGAATTTACGGCGATGTTGAATGGATACAAATTGACATGACCCGACTCCCGCGAGGCGAACTCTTCGGCGCAAAAAAAACAAGAGTCGGCAGCCAATACCAAACAGATAGACTTAGCGCAACAAAAACCGTCTTCTACTATCTCGGAAAAGATACCGGACAAATAACAGCAGACGACCCGCGATACAATCCAGACCAACTCATCGGCTCTCTCGGTCGATTAAATGACAATACCGCCTTGCAATACGGTCTCTTCAAACGCGAACTCGATAGACAAGTCACACAATACATAATAAACGAAGGCAAAGAAACCGACTACGAACAATACGACGAAGTCATCGCACCGGAAGTCGAATGGATACAATACGCATACTTTGACCCCGCCGCAAGCACCACAACCAACAAAAAAGGTGACTGGATCGATTACTGGGACATGGACGAAAAAAAATCTTTGCCAAAAGCAGTAAAAATCACAATCGCAATAAGAAGACAAATCTTCGGAGATGCCTTAATAAAATGGAGCGAACAAACAGGCGAATCAATTCCAACAAACATCTACTCAAGAATCGTACTACTACCAGTAACAACAGAATCAAACTCCGAAACAACAGAAACAGAAACCGAAACAGAATCAGAATCAGAATCAACAGCAACAAACAACACAACAACAGAATAATTTGTAATATATCAGCACCATATCCGCCCTAACCTTTTAGCACGCAGATAGCACAGATTTTAAGGATATTTGCAGATAAAGAAGAACAGGCATTTATAAAAAAATCTGCGTAAATCCTGATAATCTGCGTGCCAAAAAAGGTGTTGGTGTTATGGTAATATATCAGTGAAAAACCTCAACGCTGTAGTAAAACAAACCTTATTTACGACCTTATAAAAACAAACATTAGTAGCCATTAAAAACAAACCTTAATAGCCATGTAATATCCTAGTTTTGCAAGCCGTAGGTTTGCATCGCTCGGTAGAAAATGACATCCCCACACAAACTAGCATTCCGTAGGAATGCCACCGTTGGGCAAGTCACGGGGTTGCATTCCTACGGAATG
>JAISQS010000499.1 GCA_031274045.1 Planctomycetaceae bacterium
GTATTCTCAAAAAAGATGTGCGGTATAACAAGGCGCTTGCTCCCGAAGTTAGTTTTTAGGTATGTATCGGCGGAATATCCGTCTTTGACTCAACCTTATTTTTACCTGATTTTTTCTAAACAAAACAACCTTAGTAGCCATTGTAGTAAAGTTAGTTTTTAGTTTTTAGTGCATTGACACTAAAAACTCACTACTAAAAACTAACTAAAATTGACAATAAAAAATTTCAA
Organism: Planctomycetaceae bacterium; assembly: GCA_031274045.1. Taxonomy (GTDB): domain Bacteria; phylum Planctomycetota; class Planctomycetia; order Pirellulales; family Thermoguttaceae; genus WRKP01. The sequence goes on from JAISQS010000499.1 coordinate 231, forward strand.
CCTTATTACCTTATTATTTCCAATCCGTTTTATGTTTTCGCGTTATTACATTCCGCTAGGAATGTAACGCTCGGTAGAAAGCCGAGTCTTCGCATTCCGTAGGAATGCAACCTTGTTACTTGCCCAATGGTGGCATTCCTACGGAATGCTCGTGTGTGGGAACATCATTTTCTACCGAGCGATGCAAGCCTACGGCTTGCTGCAATGCACAATTCACAATGCACAATTCACAATGCACAATTCACAATGCACAATGATCAATGTGAATTATGAATGGCTACTAAGGTTGTTTTTGTAAGAAAATCAGGTTGTAAATAATGTTTGTTTTTTCTGCAGCGTTGAAGTATTTAACTGATGTATTACGTTTTTAGTTTTAGCCGTTCGCGAGGGAGCTTGCTCACTGCACCGCTTTACTTTGACACAACGCTTACGCAGTCAAAAACAGTAATTACTTCTCGTCGGTAGCAAGCTACCGTCGATAACGACCACTTGTGTGATACAATAAAGGCGTTGTCATACGCTTTTATTCAGGCCACAAGCCTCACATTTAGATATTCCACTCTCACACTAAAATATTTTCCATTAACTCCTCTTCCATTGCCTTCCCTTATCTTTCTGTGAAAAATTTAGAGAACTTTGTGTTACATAAATTTACTGATGAGTGAGCCGATTTGGTATACGGCTATGGCGATTATTATGGCGGTTGTGGTTGTGTAGATTGTTGCGGCGAGCATGTATTTTATGTGTCCGGTCTCCCGCCAAATTACAGCACACGTCGCAACACACGGCGCATATATCATCACAAAAAGTATCATCACAAAACCCTTCAATCCCGACCAATTACTGTCACCACGCAAACGTATCGCAAGACGTTTACCCTGATTGTCAAGCGAATCCGTTTCTATCACCGCTTCAGCTTCTGTTCCTACCTCATTATTTTTATCTCTATCATTATTTTTATTTTTATTTTTATCTTTATCTTTATCTTTATCTTTTGTTCTTTCGTTTTGGTTATTTTCTTCTATTTGACTCTCATTCGTTTGACTCTCGCTCGTTGGACTCTCACTTGTTTTTTTCTCGTTTGTTTGCGGTTCGTTGTCGTTTTCGATTCCGTACATAGTAGCCAGCGAGCTTACAATAACTTCCTTCGCAGCGAATCCGCCAATTAGCGCAACATTATCCCGCCAATCAAAACCCGCGTACTTTGAAACCGGTTCAAATAATCGTCCAAGTTTCGCGGCATACGAATTTGCGAGTTGCTCTGAATTTGTGATGTCTGGAGTCGCCGGTCTTGGATAATACATCAACACCCAAAGCAGAACATTGACCGCAAGAATAATCGTTCCCGCCTTCTTGACAAACCACCAACTTTGCAATCCCGCCGCTAAAAACATATTGTGCAAATTCGGCATCTGATATGCCGGAAGCTCAATAATCAACGGCGACGGTTTTTCTTTTACAAATGTCTTGCCCAAAATCGACGAAGAGATAAGTGCTATTGACCACGAGATAAAAATAATTGCAGCCATTACGAGTTCTTTGTGATCAAGAAAAAAAGCAGAGATCAACAACGCGTACAAAGGAATCTTCGCCCCGCAATTCATTAACGGAACAATCATAATTGTCAACAATCGTTCTCGTTGTTCACGCATTGTTCTTGTTGCCATGACTGCGGGTATCGCGCAGCCGCCGATTATTCCGCCGCCGAGTATTAACGGCAAAATACTTTGACCATGAATACCAAACACGCGCATAATCCTATCCATTACAACAACAACTCTCGCAATATAACCGCTTTGTTCTAAGAATGATACGAACAGGAAGATGAAAAAGATTGTCGGCATAAATACGAGAATACCGCCAATTCCCGCAATCACTCCATCATGTATCAAAGAGTGCAAATCACCTTCGGGAATCCTGAAACAGTAGTCCAAAATTGACGGAATCCAAAACGAAAAAATACCATCAACCGCACCAACCGGCGTAGTAAACAGAAATTTGCAATCCTCCGAAATCCACGGCAACCACTCCCAACCATCAGAGAAATTGAACGCCAACTTAAAAATTCCGAACATAACCAACGCAACACAAACCAACCCCAAAACCGGTTGACACAAAATCAAATCGATTTTATCCGAATGACGTTTTGTTTTTGAGTTACGTTTTACTATCTGTTTTTCCAGCTTTTCGGCTTGTTCGTTTCTGCACGCGGCAATCGTTTTGCGGGGCGAATCGCCGGATGATTGTTCGTATAATTCAGCTTTTTTCGTACACGCCTCAAGCAGCACCTCCCAATCTTTATCGTGCGTGTGATGTTGAACAATACGTCTCGCCTCGCGATCATTTTCGAGCAACTTTATGGCAAGCCAACGTGTCGGGAAATCTTGCACCAACGGTGTTTTTTGTGATAGAGCCGAATCAAATTCCGCAATAAGCGTCTCCAATTGACCATAATCAATCTTCCAAAACGGCGGCACTTCGTGGGCGTGTTGTTTTGATATTTCGTTTATTTTTTGCCGTAAATTTTCAAGACCGTGATCATAAGTATCACGCTTTCGGCGATTCGACCCAAGATAACCATACCGCGCAACCGTCGGAATAACAGGCACTCCAAGTTCAGATTGCAACTTGTCAACATCAATCTCCACTCCGCGCCGTTTTGCCGTGTCCATCATGTTCAAACAGACAACAAGCGGAATCTGAAGCTCAAGCAATTGGAACACAAAATACAAATGCCGCCGCAAATTCGCAGCATCAATCACATCAACAACAACCTCTGGACGCTCAAGCAAAAGAAAATCACGCGTCACCCGCTCCTCTTGAGAATACGAAGTCAAACTATACGTACCCGGCAAATCAACAACCTCAATCCTACGCTTGTCATCATGATAATGCCCAAACTTTTTCGTTACGGTAACACCCGGATAATTTGCTATTGTTTGGTGTAAACCGGTCAAGTAATTGAACACGGTCGATTTGCCGGAATTAGGTTGCCCAACAAGCGCAACAAGTATTTCACTATGATCTTCCATCGTTATTTTTCTTGATATTGATTTGAGAATGGCTTCTATTTTTCAACAAGTATAGTTTTCGCGATTTCCGTGCCGAGAGCGATTCTGGTTTCCCCAATAGCAACAAGCAGAGGTTTTTGACTCGAATGTCCGCCTTGCAATAACTTAAAACGGGTGCCGACAAACATCCCCATTCCCATAAGTCGTCCTTGCAATTCGGTATCGGCTGTCATGTCAACAATTGTTCCGACTTCTCCTTGTGGAAACGTGCTAAGATAAATCACCTTCTTGGATCGAAAAACTTTCTCAGGAGAATTTTCCGGCAAGTCCGAATCGTTAATATTAATATCAGATTTCATCTAAGTAATGGTTATTTGTGAATGTGTGGGTAAATTTGGTGTTGGTGTTGTAGTTCACTGAATCAAACCGGATCATTTTATATCACGTATCAAACAATGTCAAGCTACTCCTCTTGTCATCCCAAAGATTCACACACCTCTCACAACACAACACCAACACACAAGAAACATCAAATACGAACGAAATCGGGCGAAAGAAAAATCAGAATAAATCGGAATAAATCAAAGCAAAACAATCACGCGTGAAAAAAGTTTTTTTCTTAATCGAGGAGGGGGGACTTGACGCGGATTCAATGTGTGTCAACAATACCCGCCGCTGGTAACGTTCTACTCGCGCAAAAACTATGACAACTACTCAAAGCGTGCTTATCTCAAAAGTATTGCGAAACGGGAATCAAATAACGCCTCTATTCCAATAGCGCGAATTGTTCTTGTTTGCATTGGAGTTTTGATCCTGATGATTGTTCATTTGATAAGGAAATACAAACCGGACAATCCGGTTTAGGGATAAGCAATTTAACAAATCTCCCATTACATTTCCTCAATGCAACATTAAAATCCGACGCGGCTTTCATAAAATTTTAACATCCAACAATGTCTTTTCTTTGTACTGTTGCGTGAAATAAAATATATATTGAACGGCAAATATTTTTTGATAGAATGAGAAACCGTTTATCGTATGAAATGAACTCAACGAAAAATTTTTTAACTTTAACCAAATTAAATGCAATGACTACAAACACACCTCGTCCGTTGCCGATTGGAGTACAAGATTTTGCGAAAATCCGTGAAGAGCAGATGTTATATGTTGACAAAACTCATTATATACAGAGTCTTGTACAAGTATCACGCCCGTACTTTCTAGGTCGTCCTCGTCGTTTTGGCAAGAGTCTTTTTCTTTCTACGCTCAAATATTATTTTCTCGGTCGCAAAGAACTCTTTGACGGTTTGGCAATTTC
>JAISQS010000695.1 GCA_031274045.1 Planctomycetaceae bacterium
CAGTGAAATACTTCAACGCTGTAGAAAAAACAAACCTTATTTACGACCTGATTTTCTTACAAAAACAACCTTAGTAGCGCGAGTAGTTTTTAGTAGTCAGTTTTTAGTTTTCAGTGTCAATCCACTAAAAACTAAAAACTCGCTACTAATGAGGTAATAAGGTTGAAATCTTTATTGTCAATTTTAGTTAGTTTTTAGTAGTGAGTTTTTAGCTTTTAGTGTCAATACACTAAAAACTAAAAACTAACTTTACTACAATGGCTACTAAGGTTGTTTTGTTTATGAAAAATCAGGTAAAAATAAGGTTGAGTCAAAGACGGATATTCCGCTGATACATTACCTAAAAACTAACTTCGGGGGCAAGCACCCGTCGCTAACGACTTACCGCCTAACGCATGTTGTACTTTTTAAGTTTTGGAACAAGTCTATTAGCAAATTGGTTATGCTGATTTTGGCATATTTACTTGATCTGTTTGTGAGTTTGACTCTCTTGTCTGCATCCAATCTGTCAGTATTTCTTTGACTTGACGATCAAGAGCAGCCAGCCGCTCCAATAACTCCGCATGACGCGAATCAAGTTCCAAAAGCCGAATAGTCGGATCACTCATCTTAACCTCATATTTTTTTATTGATTGTATGGCAACTGCACATACAACAGAAATTATCTTCAACCCCACATCGTCTGATTTTCAATTCTACCATTCTTACAACAATAATATTTGTTCTGTTCAAATCAACTTGAAATCGAAATTGAAGAGACGATACCCTGTTTATCGGCTTTTGTCCACCCTCAAAAAAACACTCAGAACCGATTCGGTATATTTTGCCTAATCGTTATTGTTCTTTTGGAGATTTTTTTACAGGAAGGTTTGAGACAGGAAGTTTGATTTGTTATTAAGCACGCTGATGACACAGATTTTATGGATTTGCACAGATAGAGATTAAATAAAATCTGCAATCTGTAATATGCGCAACAAAAAAAGTCCGGGAAAAGTTAAACTTTTCTCGGACTCTTGGTTTTTAAGATGCACACTTTGTTATTGCAAAACTACACCAAAAGACATCACGCAGACTTCTTAGTAAACCTCCTGCGTAATCCAAGACCCGCAAGCCCAAGCCCGAAAATTAACATTGTCGCAGGTTCCGGCACAGCACTCGGCGGCAATGTCGGATCAGGATTTTGTCCATGCTTAAAGTTCTGATTGAAGTCCGCAACAAAACCGAGCAAACTATGTGAACCGTCTTCATAAACACCTGATGAATTGACATTGAAATACTCCTCCGGTGCCGCATCAATCAAAAAAGCAATATTGTTGTTGCCCTCTTTCAAGTATCCCAAATCAGCAAGTGCCATCAAGTCAATCGACAATTTCCAGCCGCTAATATATCCGTTTTGTTCAGTGCCTGTGTTGACAAGACCCGCTATCGCAGCATCGAGCAAATTCCCGTTGACGTAAATTCCAAGAAACGTACCAATCACCGCGAACGCACCATCAATATAGTTGTACTCATCTGTTGCGTTGAAGTTGAAACCGGTGACGAACGCATAAATACCTGACGCAACTCCGCCAACACCATTTGATCCCGGCATTGTGTTTCCTGTTGCTTGTACGCTTCGTGTTGTGTTATTGTAATTGTATTCACCTTCGTAGACGCGATTGCTTGTCTGCCATGCACCGGATGTGAGTACATTGGTTTTTTGGTTTCCGTCAAAAGTTCTCTTCCACAACGCACCAACACCACTCGCATCCATATTACCGTTTACGTATGTAGCACCTTTTGCGTTGATGTCTCTGTAAGTGGAGTTATGTGAGCGGCTGTCTGTTGCTACGGTATGTGCTCGCGATGAGAGCAAACCTCTGTTTGGATCGTCGTTTGCGTATTGGTCGTTGTTGTCCATTGCGTTCGCGCCAAGTGTATCGCGGAGATAATTGACAAGACTATCTTTGCGATACGACCATGTGTCAACAGTACGTCGATTTTGATAAGGCGTTTCTCTTGTCAGATACGTTACACCTGTAACGGTGTTGCCGTCTACTTGACTTTTGGTGTTTCGATCTACGTTGGCGTTTAATTTGCGATCCCATACTGTGTCATCGGGGCTACCTCCTTTTTGGTGTTGATAGTATGCTTCGCTCTCCACATCGGAGAATAACGTTCCCCATTGCATAGGGTCGTTTGTACTGATTTTAACAGTGTCAGCGTTGGCGGCAGCGGATAACGCTATCGTCAAAAAACACACTGTTACAATAAAAATTTTCGTTTTCATCATTGTTCTTCCTTTCTTTTTTGCACTTTACTAAATGCAAAAAAATCTGATTTTTAGGCGGCAAAACCGCCTTTGTGAAAATTTGTCGTAGATAACATCTCTACGACTTGTGTTACCCTTGTAGCGATGGTAATTGTTTCACTAATCGTGCCAGATATGCCGAAGATTTTTCACGACATTTGCCAAAATAGAGTCATTCAAGATTTTAATTTTTTCGAACAAAACATAACTGCCAAACAACGATTTTGTGATCAATTTTCTTTGTTTCATTTTGATGATTCAAAAAAAACCAATCTGTTCTATTTTGCAAAAAAATTAAAAAAAGCCTAGAAAAATAAGCAGATCAAGCCACACACAACACTATTATATTTTTTACACTTGAAAATTCCCTTTTTAATTGCCATTACTATGATTTGTATAGGCGCAAGTCATTGCGTCTCTACTTTACCCTTTATCAGTGCGTTGTATCAACGCCCTGAAAGGGCAAAATATCATAGCGTAGGGCAACGCCCTACGATAATTGATTGTAAATAACCTTCGCCCCAACGGGGCAATAATATCAGACCAAACGGAAACATTTAGTTTTCAGTATCGATTCGTTAGCGATGGTCGATTGTGAGCGTTGAGATGCGTCGCCCGTTTGACTTGGGGCAAGCTCCCTTCGCTAACGGTTGTTTTGTTTGAAAAATTAGGTGGAAATGAGGTTTTGGCGTGTTGGTGAACCGAAGTTTTTTCCGTCCCCTTCTGGCTTTTGCCCTTTCAGGGCGAGAGTTATTGGGGGCGATTTTTCACTTTTTGCCCCGTTGGGGCGTAAAAAAATCGCCGCAACGTAAGACAGCCAATACCGTTTGTCGCATAGTTATTAAGGTAAGGAATGTTGGGCGTACATCGCGAATTGGTAAAGCGCGAGTTAGTCATGGATCAATATCAGTAACAAAATTATGACGATGGTGAATG
>JAISQS010000016.1 GCA_031274045.1 Planctomycetaceae bacterium
TTGGACGTTTTGGTATATCAACACGTTTTCCGCCCCCTCTGTTTTCGTCTTGCTTCGCTCGTCGAAAACACAACCGCCCAGCGGTCGGTTGGCTACCTTACGTTGTCGGCTACGCCGACGAGTGACGGTTTGGAATATCAACACGATTCCCGCACCATTTCGTCGGGGGCAAGCCCCCTTCGCTAACGGTTGTTTTGTTTAAAAAATTAGGTGGAAATGAGGTTTTGGCGTGTTGGTGAACCGAAGTTTTTTACGCCACCTTTTGGCTTTTGCCCTTTCAGGGCGAGAGTTATTGGAGGCGATTTTTCACAGGGCGTTGCCCTGTGCTATGGGCTTTTTGCCCCGTTGGGGCGTGTTGGTTTTACCGATGCGTTTTGGCGATCCAGTTGTCGGCGAGCGATAATGATTTACTGGCGACGCTATTCACCAAGAAAGCCTGGCAGTCGGTTGCCTACCTTACGTTTGCCAAACCGTCTTGGCGTTCAGTTCAAACTTGTTCGGTTCTATTACGCACAGAGGCGGGCGGGATGCCCGCGTTCCAGTCCGCGCCGCTTCGCGGCAATTGTCGGCTACGCCGACGGGAACGGTTTGGTTTTGCCGACGCGTTTTGGCGATCCCGCTGTCGGCGAGTACGCCGACGTAACCGCCCAGCGGTCGGTTGCCCACCTTACGTTGGCAACGCGTTTTGCCGATGCGTTTTGGCGATCCCGTTGTCGGCTACGCCGACGGGAATTTGGTATTCGGTTTTATTGAAAATATTTTGGGTAGCTTGCACAAGTTTTAACAAGTCTGTTTGGTAAATTATTCTGATAATGACGGTTTTTTGTTTTATTCTGATTTTTCTATTCCGATAATTTTTACTGATAATTTCGGTTTTATGCAAAATTCATCTTGAACCATTTGGGCAAAATCGATAATATCCAACAGAGCGATTGCCTGCCGTTGCTGTACTACACGACTTTGGGGACGGCAATATTAAAAATTTTTTAAGATACGAAATAGGCAAAAAATACCAAAGATAAACGAGGCTCTTTTATTTTTTCGTGTTAGCGAATTAACGCGGGTAATAAAAGAGTTTTGTAAACTTAACCGTAACAGGTAACCAAATTCCCCTCCCTCAATAACACACGAAGCCTCCCGCACGCGCCCTTATCCCTTATTGCTGAATCGTGGCGTGATTGTGAACTTTATCCGTAACAAATAAGGGGATAAGGGCGCGTGCGGGGGGGACTTCGTTGGTTATTAAGGGAGGAGGAAACTGGTTACCGGTTGCGAATTGGTTTGAGTAATGTTGATTGGTTTTTTATACAATGCGGGGCAACAATTTATCGTAACACGCTTTTATATTTCGCTTGTTTTGTATTTTCCAAAGAACGCAAGAATAATCACATAATTTTGTAGTAGCGGTTTAGAAATCCAGATCATATCTTATAGAAATCAGCTTATGTACAAACGGAAATTTTTTATACTTTTTGTTTTTGTCCTGTTTTTTTGCGGGCGTAATTTCGGTATTGGCGGATTTGATGCGGGAGTTGTGAGCGGGAATGATATTTTTTCTTCGCCGATTATTGAGAGGTTGCCGTCTGAATTTTACGACGAAGATTCAAACTCCACAAAAAATACCGGAATCAACGACAACAAAAATCAGAGCAAAAATCAGAACACGAATAAATTGCGTCCTCGTTATAATGTTGTTCCGAGTCTTGGTGATCGGATAGAGCTTGTTTCTGCGCAGACGGAGAAATCAATTCCTTCGCCTCCGGCTATTGTCAACGCTGAATATCTTGAAGCGCAATCGGGCAAAACTCCATTTGCCGACACCCAAAATAACAACAACCACGAAAGCAACTCACCGCAAAATTTGACCGGATTTTTACCGCAATATGATTTGTCCAATTTATCGTACACAAATTCACTCGTACCAAATTACAGCTCCAACAGCGACCTGACCCCATCAATGGAAATCCCGCAACTCGTCGGCTGCGATTCAAACTCCGTCAGCCAATATTTTGACAACATGCTAAACGACAGCTTGAGGCAATATCAATCCAAAAAAAATATCGGTTGGTTTTTTGACGGATTCGTTGACGCGGGAATTTTTGTCAACAACGACTCACCAGACTCCAAAATTAACTCCATAATTGAATACAACGATCAAGATAGAGAATTCGTTATGAACCAACTCTATCTCTCACTCGGTCGCAAGATTCCCGCACGCAGCAACCAAATAGAATTCGGCGGTCAAATTGATCTGCTATTTGGAACGGATTATTTTTATACTTCCGCAGTCGGTTTGGAAACGCGGCGGACATATTATCAATGGGACGTAAATACAATTTACCCCGAGCTAGCCGTGCCTCATTGGAACGCCGCACACGGTGCAAGACGTAACAATACAGCGGCGTTGTACGGTCTGTCGTTGCCGCAAGCTTTCGGCGAAATCTATCTGCCATACGGCTACGGAATGACCCTCAAAGCCGGTCACTTTTACGCAAACATGGGAATCGAATCCGCCGCCGCAACACGAAATTTTTTCTACACACACTCCTACAACTTCATGTACGGACAACCGAATACTTTGACCGGCGGCTTACTCTCAATAAAATTAGCTCAAACACGATCCATCATCTTCGGACTAACCCAAGGTTGGGATATGTTCGATAAACAAGGCGACCTAAACATCACCACAGGATTCAAAATACATAGCCGCGATGAATTGAACTCCTTCTCTTTCATACTAATGTCCGGCAAGCAATCAGACACCAACACCAATAATCGTACAAATTATACTTTGGCAATAAATCGAAAATTATCGCAACGTTGGTATTATTCTTTGGAACATTCATTCGGATACGAAAAGAACGGCGCAACTAAATCGTCATACTACGGAGTCAATACCTACATGCCATCAAAATGGCTCTCAATCGCACAATATCTGAAATACGACATAAACAAAAATCTCTCCTTCGGTATCCGCGCAGAATGGTTTCGCGATGACGGTTTGGCACGAATCCAAGGGACACCTGTTGATATGTTGACTTTTTATTACACCGGTAAAAATTATTACGAACTCACCTTCGGATTAAATTGGCGACCGTCGCAAAATATCACAATTCGACCCGAAGTTCGTTTTGATTGGTCTGATGTAAAACTGAATTGGAACCCGCTGTTCGCACAACCACCAAGCGGCGTATACAACAACCAAAATAACAGAACAGCATTCGCCATCGACGCAATCATAACTTTTTAATAAAAGAAATTTAACAGGAAGGTAATGGAGGGTAATGGAAGAATATTTGTAATATATCAGCGAAATACTTCAACGCTTTAGAAAAAACGTAATACATCAGTGAAATATCCGCATTAACTCAACCTGATACAATAAAATTCCCAACGCCCCAACGGGGCAATATAATCCAGCCCACCGCAACGCGGTGGGAATCGTGAATTTTTAATATCCAACGCCCTGAAAGGGCAATATCGGATCGTGATGGTTTATTGATAT